>CAJOLC010000030.1 GCA_905235305.1 uncultured Bacteroidaceae bacterium
TATTGTTTGTACTACTTTGTAATTGAGCACTATAAAGGTACAACAATTTTCGCTAATCACCAAATTTACAGATAATTATATTTCATCGAACTCACGTTAAGTTAACTATGAAGAAAGTATTATTGATTATTGCGATGTTGGCATCAGTGATGTTGGCATCGGCACAAGACTACAGCGTAAGGCCTGGATTTGTCCCACAGAAAACCAAACAAGAGAGAAAAGACAGTCTTGCAATGATGAGAGACAATCACATCTGGATGGCCGGAGAGCAGCTTACCAAGTCTGCTGGTCTGAATTTTGCAGCCATTGGATGTGCAACATTTGCTGGTATTACCTATTCAGGCGTAGCATTTGACGGAACTCCCAGTATAGTTGTCGGTTCTGTTTTTGCGACAGGTGCAGCTGTATTTAGCATCTGGTCCTACATGAAGAAATATGATGCTGGCCGTGAGTTGAAGATAGCAGCAGGAAAGATAACATACACATTTTAGCTGTCGCAAGACCAGTTGAGCGGGAGCAGCCTTACAGGTTACTCCCGTTTTTTTTGTGCCTGAATGCAAGGTAAACCCATGCCGCATTTCTGCCGTATAGCAGGAACTAAACTTTTCAGAACATGGCATGGAACATCCACTGGCAATGCTGCTTCCAGTCGCTTGGCGGGACGCAGTATGCCGTCAACATATACGAGCAGGACTACGACGGCAGCATCGTACAGCTGATAGGCTCAGACAAGCCTTTCGTCACGCAGGAGGATGATGACGACGACGTGTTCACGCCCATCCGCACACAGACAGTTGTGGTTTGATGATGAAATAAGACATACTACACCACTGGGACGGACGCGTATGGCTTTTCGGGTATAGTTGTCCCTGCGACAATGAGTGCCGATGGTGTGGCAGAAAGGCACTTCATCGCCTTCCCCAAAGGAGAGGGTTTGCCTGAGGTGGACTCTCTCCGTTGGAGGGGAAGAGTTTATGTCATCATCAATGTATGAACAGCATCTCGCGATACTTGGGAAGAGGCCAAAGCTCGTCGTCGACGATGAGCTCCAGGCTGTCGACGTGAGAGCGTATCTCCTCAATGAGGGGTGCCACAGTGTCGTGATAGGCGATGGCACGCTCCCTGCCGTCCTTAATGCGATTGGCTACGCGACGGGCTTCGACCAGTCGCTCCACGTTCTCGATGATGAAGGCATTGTGCTCGCCTATCTGTCTGATGATGTTGAGGTTGGGTCGGTTGAGCGGAGCAGCCTCCTCCTGGGGCAATACCTGCGCTATGCTTTGCACGTTTCGGGCAAGCATGCTCTGGTAATGGGTGGCAACCGGGATGATGTGGTTCATGCAGATGTCGCCAAAGACGCGCGCTTCGATTTGAACTTTTTTGATATATGTGTCGAGCTTTATCTCGCCCCTTGCCTCCAGTTCGGCCTTGCTGAGGACGTTCATCCCCTCGAACATCTCGATGGTCTCGGGCTTGAGGTATTGGTCGAGGATGATGGGGGCGCTGGTCTCGACGTCGAGTCCGCGACGGGCAGCTTCCTGCTTCCAAGCCTCGCTGTAGCCATTGCCATCGAAGCGGATGGGCTTGCAGGTCTTGATGTCCTCGCGAACGATGCGAAGGATGGCTTTCATGGGCTCCAGACCTTCGCCGATAAGGGCATCGACGCGCGTCTTGAAGTTCGTCAGAGCCTCTGCCATGGCGGTGTTCAGCACTATCATCGCGGCGGCGCAGTTCTGCTGGCTGCCTACGGCACGGAACTCGAACCTGTTGCCCGTGAAGGCAAAAGGCGAGGTGCGGTTGCGGTCGGTGTTGTCCTGCGTCAACTCGGGTATCTGCGGTATGTCGAGGCTGAGCGTCTGCTTGCCCGAGAGGCTGATGAGTTGACTTTCCCTACGGCCGTCGAGCGTTGCTTCGTCGTCAGTACTTGTCTCAAGGTGTTCGAGCAGGTCGCTGATTTCCTTTCCCAAGAAGCTCGATACGATGGCTGGCGGTGCCTCAGCTGCTCCGAGTCGATGCACGTTGGTGGCGCTGATGATGGATGCCTTCAGTAGGCCATTGTGGCGATAGACAGCCATCAGCGATTCGACGATGAAAGTGACGAAGCGCAGGTTGTCGAGTGGCGTCTTGCCAGGGCCGTGAAGCAATATGCCGGTGTCCGTCGAGAGGCTCCAGTTGTTGTGCTTGCCGCTGCCGTTGATGCCTGCAAAGGGTTTTTCGTGAAGCAGGCAACGGAAGCCGTGCTTGCGTGCCACTTTCTTCATCAAGCTCATGATGAGCATATTGTGATCCACGGCAAGGTTCGTCTCCTCGAAGATGGGAGCCAGCTCGAACTGGTTGGGTGCCACCTCGTTGTGACGTGTCTTGCAGGGGATGCCGAGCTCCAGGGACTTTATTTCGAGGTCCTTCATGAAGGCCGCTACACGCATGGGGATGGAGCCGAAGTAGTGGTCGTCCATCTGCTGGTTCTTGGCGCTGTCGTGTCCAAGCAGCGTGCGGCCAGTCATCATCAGGTCGGGGCGGGCTGCATAGAGTCCCTCGTCGACAAGGAAGTACTCCTGCTCCCATCCGAGGTTGCTGACGACCTTCTTGACATCGGGATAGAAATAGCGGGCAACGGCCGTTGCTGCTTCATCAACAGCCTTGAGCGACTTCTTGAGCGGGGCCTTGTAATCGAGTGCTTCGCCTGTGTAGGAGATGAAGATGGTGGGAATCATCAGTGTATCGCCATAGACGAAGACGGGGCTTGCGGGGTCCCAGGCACTATAGCCGCGTGCCTCGAAGGTAGAGCGGATGCCTCCGGAAGGGAATGAACTGGCATCCGGCTCCTGCTGTACGAGTTGCTTGCCCGTGAACTCCTCTATCATGCCGCCTTTTCCATCGTGCTCCACAAAGCCGTCGTGCTTCTCGGCCGTGCCTTCGGTCAATGGTTGGAACCAATGTGTGCAATGCGTTGCACCAAGTTCCATAGCCCATTTCTTCATGCCGGCAGCTACGGCATCGGCAGTCGCCATGTCGAGCGTGGCGTCACCTTCGATGACGTCGCACATCTTCTTATAGATGTCGGCGGGCAGATACTGTTGCATCTTCTGCCGGTTGAATACATATTTGGCGAAGAACTCGCTGGGGCGCTCCTTACGGTTGGGCACTTCGACGGGCCTTTTCTTGAATGCCTCGCCTACAATCTGAAACCTGAGAGTACTGGACATCTTCTTTATTTACGATTTGACTGTTTGCTATTTACGATTAATTGTCTATGAAGCGGCAGGTGAGGTCGTCGAAAGCATCGATGCGACGGTCGCGCAGGAAGGGCCACCACTGCCGGACGGTCTCTGTGCGCTGCAGGTCAACATCTACGACGACGGCTTCTTGCTTGGTATCGTTTGCCTGATAGAGCAGTTCGCCCTGCTGACCTGCCACGAAACTGTTTCCCCAGAACTGGATGCCACCAGTCGCACCGCTTGGGTCGGGCTCGAAGCCAACACGATTGACTGCCACGACAGGGATGCCGTTGGCAATGGCGTGACTGCGCTGAATGGTCATCCAAGCATCGCGCTGACGTTGCTGCTCCTCCTTGGTGTCGGTGCTCTCGAAGCCAATGGCGGTCGGAAAGATCAGAAGGTCTGCTCCCTGCAAGGCCATGAGGCGTGCTCCCTCTGGATACCATTGGTCCCAGCAGACTTGCACGCCAAGCTTTCCTATGCTTGTCTCGATGGGGTGAAAGCCAATGTCGCCAGGCGTGAAATAGAACTTCTCGTAGTAGGCAGGGTCGTCAGGGATGTGCATCTTGCGATACCTGCCTGCAATGCTGCCGTCGGTGTCGAAGACGACTGCTGTGTTATGATAGAGGCCTGGGGCACGACGTTCGAAGAGGCTCGTGACAAGTACGACATGGTTCTCTCTTGCTTTCTTCGAATAGAACTCTGTTGCATCGCCTGGAATGGATTGGGCATAGCGGAAGTTCATCACATCTTCCGTCTGGCAGAAGTAAGGGCTGTCGTGCAGTTCTTGAAGAACAACAAGCTGAGCACCTTTCTTGACTAGCTTGCTAATGCTCAAGGCAATCTTCTTGCGATTCTCTGCAACACTTTCTGTGCAGCTTTGTTGTATGATACCTATCTTCATAATGCTTCTTTGGGGAATTGCATGGTGCAGCAATGCAGGCTTCCATGCTGGATGATGAGCGGCCGGCAGTCGATGCCTATGATGTCGTATGTGGGGAATGCCTTTTGGAGCTGTTCCTTTGCCTTGAGGTCTGTGGCTTCGTCGCCGTAGGTGGGCATCAGGACGGCTCCGTTCGTGATGAGGAAGTTGGCGTAGGTGGCCGGCAGACGGCTGCCGTCTTCATCGTAAATGGCCTTTGCCATGGGCAATGGGATGAGGCGATAGGGTATGCCTTCCGAGGTGCGGAACTCCTTGAGTTGCGCTTCCATCTTAGACAGCTCAGCATAATGCTCGTCTTCCTCATCGAGGCATTGCACGTAGGCAATCGTGTCGTCGGGACAGAAGCGTGCCAGCGTGTCGATGTGGCTGTCTGTGTCGTCGCCGGCCAGATAGCCGTGGTCGAGCCAGAGGATGCGTTCCGCATGAAGTGCTTCGAGCAGTCGAGCCTCAATCTCTCCCTTTGCAAGAGGCTGGTTGCGATGTGGCGCGAGCAAGCATTTGCTGGTGGTGAGGATGGTTCCTTTGCCGTCGCTCTCGATGCTTCCTCCCTCGAGAACGAAATCGAGATGGCATTCATACGTCCCTTTTAGGATGTTCTGCTCTGCCATTTTTCGGCAAATCTCGTTATCGAGTTTTGCAGGGAACTTCTCTCCCCAGCCGTTGAACTTGAAGTCGAGCAGGCGGGGGCCGTCATTGGCAAGCAATGTGATGAAGCCATGGTCGCGAGCCCAAGTGTCGTTGGTCGGCGCTTTGCAGAATGTGATGCGGGAGAGGCTCTTGGCTGGCAAGGCTTCCTCGAACATCAGACGAACATGTCCGGGCTCAGGTGTTACTATAATAATATGTACGCGCGTAAGGAGAGCCTTTGCCATATCAATATAGCAATGGTTCACAGCTTCCAGAATGGGGTGCCAATCAGTACCGGCATGTGGCCAGGTGAGCTGTACGGTGCCTTGTTCGTGCCATTCGGCTGGCAGGTATGGTTTGCTGTTTGGCATGGGAGGATTACGCTAAGCGTGTGCAAAGTTACGAATAAATTAGGAATTAGGGATTATGAGTGAAGAATTAATGTAAAGAAATTTGGTTTTTATCTTGGAAAGCCGTACCTTTGCAGCGCAATTGCCTGTAGTTGCACACACAAAACATACAATTCGTATGAGCGTAAGAGTTCAAGACGTTATCGACGCCCTTGAAGATTTCGCGCCTCTGCCCTTGCAGGAAAGCTACGATAATGCTGGCTTGCAGGTTGGATTGACGGAGGCGGAAGTGTCAGGGGCTTTATTGTGCCTTGACGTGACCGAGGAGGTGATTCGCGAGGCGATGGAGCTGGGATGCAACATGATTGTGTCGCACCATCCGCTTATCTTCCATGGCTTGAAGCGCGTGACGGATGCGGACACGGTGCAGCGCCAGGTGCGTATGGCTGTGCAGAACGACATTGCCATCTATTCGGCTCATACCAATCTGGATGCTGCCGTGGATGGTGTCAACTACATGATGGCCGAGCGACTCGGGCTAGTGGATGTGGTACTGCTGCAGCCTCGGCAGGTGGCTGTCGGCATCGGCCAGGGTGCCCGTACGGTGCAGGCCGGCTCGGGTGTGATAGGTTATCTGCCCGATGGGGAGGACTCGTTGGCTTTCCTGCAAAGGGTGAAGCAGGCTTTCGGTGTGGAATGCCTGATGCACAACGAGCTGTTGGCTCGTCCCATAGAGAGCGTCGCCATTTGTGGTGGGGCAGGGGATTTCCTCTTGGATGAGGCTCTGCGAGCAGGTGCCGATGCGTTCCTGACGGGAGAGATGCACTATCATCAGTACTTCGGGCATGACGGGCAGATACAGATAGGTGTGCTCGGTCACTATCAGAGCGAGCAATACACGATGGACATATTCAATTCAATCATTGGCGAGAAGTGCCCTAGGCTGCCGCTCTTCAAGACGAGCCTCTGCACCAATCCCATCAAATACTTATAATTATGGCAAGAGAAAAAATCAAGAAAGAGCCTACAGACTACAGCGTTGAGGAAAAGCTGAAGAACCTTTATGCCCTTCAGAGCATGCTTTCAGAGATTGACAGCATCAAGACACTGCGCGGCGAACTGCCGCTCGAGGTTCAGGACCTAGAGGACGAAATCGAGGGAATGACGACTCGCATTGAGAAAATCAACAACGACATCGCTGAACTGAAGAAGGAAATCAGCGAGCGCAACGGCAAGATTACCGAGAACAAGGCGAACATCGAGCGTTACAATACGCAGATGGACAGCGTACGCAACAACCGCGAGTACGACAGTCTGACGAAGCAAGTGGAATATGCTGAGCTCGACAACCAATTGCACGAGAAGAAGATCCGCGAGGCGAAGGAACTCGTAGAGGCAAAGACGGCCGAGATGACGCGCTGCAACCTCAATGTGAACGACCGCCGAGTGCTCCTCGAAACGAAGAAGGAGGAACTGGAGGAAATAGTGAGCGAGACCAAGGCTGAGGAGGAAAAGCTCCGCGAAAGGGCCAAGAACCTGGAGCTCACCATCGAGCCGCGTCTGCTGAATGCCTTCAAGCGCATCCGTCGCAACAGTCGCAACGGCCTCGGCATCGTCTCTGTTCAGCGCGACGCATGCTGCGGTTGCTTCAACAAGATACCGCCACAGCGTCAGCTCGACATCAGAAGCCGCAAGAAGATCATCGTCTGCGAGTACTGCGGCCGCATTATGATCGACCGTGAACTCGCCGGACTGCCCTCCGAGACTCAGGAAGGAGCAAAGAAGCCTGCCCGCAAGCGTGCTTCGAAGAAGAAGGAAGAATAAGGCCGATCTCGTTTGAGAAACCATACGGGCGTGCTTCTGTAAAGACAGGGGCACGCCTTCCTTTTTTTAAGCTGCCGCGGGGCGTTTCCCAAAGAGGACAACCTATCTGACGCAAAAGATATAGGATGTCTGTCACTCCCTTATAGGGCGTTTGTCGGGCACTTATGTTTCCCCAGGAAAAGCTCTGTGTTATCCGGGATTATTTAATGTCGTCGTACGTCGGAATATCCTCGACGAACTGGCAGGTGCCGCTATCGTAGTCTATCCGGCAGCAGTAATGTTGCAACCCGTTGCTCACGATGAGCCAACTCACCCGAAGCTTGATGTTGTACCGGCTAATCTGCTCGAAGACCTGCTGCGTGATGTCGATGTTGGGTGCCTTGTACTCGACAATCATCAGCGGCTCAGCCTGCCTGCCGTAGACCACCGAGTCGCAACGCTTCCTGGTGCCGTTCAGGGTGATGGACACCTCGTTGCCGATGCACTCGGGCGGGTAACCCTTGCAGGCGATAAGATAGTGGACGAACTGCTGTCTCACCCATTCCTCGGGCGTCAGAGCCACATATTTCCGCCTCAGAACATCAAAAACCTGAGGTCTCCCATCCTTTGTCGTGACCTTAAGCTCAGTTTTCGGAAGGTTCAGCACCTGCATATAGTTTTTTTTTTGTAACTTTGTTGCAAAATTACATAAAAGATGAAGACAAAGCAAGAAATCGTAGAGAATTGGTTGCCAAGATACACCCAATTGCCGCTCGAAGGCTTTGGAAGGTACATCCTGCTCACTAACTTCAACAACTATGTAGACATCTTCTGCGAGACATTCGGCATAGAGGAGCCCGACTACAACTCTAACATGAGGTGCGCCACAGCAGACGGCATCACCATCATCAACTTTGGAATGGGCAGCCCCAACGCTGCCATCATCATGGACCTGTTGAGTGCCATCAGCCCGAAAGCCTGCCTCTTCCTGGGGAAATGTGGCGGTATCTCGTCGAAGACGCAACGCGGCGACCTCGTCCTCCCCATCGCAGGAATCAGAGGAGAAGGCACCAGCAACGACTACTTCCCGCCCGAAGTGCCCGCGCTCCCCGCGTTCATGCTGCAACGCGCCGTCAGCTCCACAATCCGCGACTTTGGTTTCGACTACTGGACAGGCACGGTCTTCACTACCAACCGACGCGTCTGGGAATACGACGACAAGTTCAAAGAGTACCTCCGCTCTACAAGAGCAATGGCTGTGGATATGGAGACGGCAACGCTTTTCACATGTGGATTCGCCAATCATATCCCGACGGGAGCCCTCCTCCTCGTCAGCGACAACCCCATGACCCCCGAAGGCGTCAAGACAAGCGAAAGCGACAAACTGGTCACGGCAAGCTATGTCCTCAACCATGTGAACATAGGCATCCAGGCCCTCGAAATGATAAAACAGGGCAAGAAAACAGTCCGCCATCTGAAGTTCGACTTTTAAATGACAGGCAGAAAGGTTGGAAAACGGCCAGTCCACTAATCCAGCCTCTTCCCATCCTTCCACCTCTTCACCTTTTCATCTATAATAAATATGGCAGCAAAAAGCATCACGTACAACGATATACTGCGCGACCTCAAGGCACAGAAAGTAGCTCCCGTCTATTATCTGATGGGCGAAGAGGACTATTATATCGACAAACTGAGCGATGCCATCGTAGATGCCGTGCTGGCCGAGGAGGAAAAGGACTTCAACCTCGACATCGTCTATGGCGCAGAAACCGATATAAACAAGGTGATCGAGCTGGCGCATGCCTATCCCATGATGGCAGAAAAGCGAGTCGTCCTCGTGAGGGAAGCGCAGGCAATACGTTCCCTCGATGGTCTCGAGACATATCTCGAACACCTTACACCCACGACGGTTCTCGTCTTTTGCCACAAGCACGGCAAGCTCGATGCCCGTAAAGCCGCAGCCAAAGCCATGCAGAAGGTGGGCGTCATATTCGAGAGCAAACGCCTCTTCGACAATCAACTCGCACCTTTCATCTCGCAGTACCTCCACCAGCATAATGTCGAGATAGAGCCCCAGGCCGTTCAAATGCTTGCAGGACACGTGGGATCCGACCTCAGCCGACTCATCACGGAAATGGACAAGTTGCTTCTTGCACTGAACGGAAACAGGGTAGTAGGGGCTTCGCTCGTCGAGGAACTGACAGGCATGAGCAAAGACTTCAACGACTTCGAGCTGCAGTCTGCACTTGCTCAACGCAACATCTTCCGCGCAAACCAAATAGTCAAGTACTATCAGAGTAACCCGAGGAGCTTCTTTATCACCAAAACCTTGACCAGTTTATTTACATTTTTTTCGGACGTGATGCTGGCATATTATGCTCCCGACAAGAGTGATGCCGGCATAGCAGCCTGGTTGGGGAAGACGGAATGGAAGGTCAGGATGGACATCGGGCCAGCACGAAGAAACTACTCTGGCGTGAAGGTTATGCAAATTTTAGGTGAAATTCGCAAAACTGACGCCAAAAGTAAGGGAGTGGGGGGCGTCAGAACTCCGCAGGAGGAGCTTCTCCAGGAGCTAATCTTCTATATTCTGCATTAGTTTTCTCCAAAACGATCTTGGCCCGCGAAGCCAGTTTTCTGCCCTTATTTCTTGAAACAAAATACGTTAGGTGAGGTTTCGTCTCTCTGAGAATCGCACGAAAATCCTCAACCTTTCTCTTTGCCCGAAAGAACGCGAAAAACGTCGATTTTCGTGATTTCTGCTGTTTTCCGACCTTCTTTGCCGCTTTTGATTTACAAACGTGAATTTACAAGTTTTCATACAAAACTAAACGAAACGGATAGTTTGATTCACAAAACTCACTAATAGGATGCAGGCATGTTTTGTTTTAAAAACGTCAATATCAAAAGCGAAACACATGACACTGCATATTCTCATGAAATCTTATGCACAACTGAATGCGTCTCATATCGTGTTGTAAATCAGCGATTAGATGCGTTTTATTAAAATAAAATGCGTACGAAACTGCACAAATCGGGAGCGATATGCTGTTTTATCCCCGAAATTGCCGCGAAACGGGAGTTATAGGCATGCATTACGTTTTTAAACCCAGAATGATATGCGATTTTGCGAAACCGGCTTACTTTAAGCGAATTTTGCAACAAAAATCCTGAGGCCTCCGCAGAAAATCAGTTTTGCAAAACATTGATTTGGTTTTGTAAATATGACTTTCTGAATCACGAAACTCGACAAATATTTAAATTTGCAAAGTGAAAGTTTTGTAGTTTAAACATTATTTTGTACCTTTGCACCGGTTTAGGAATGCAAACACACACGTAAAACGACACAGGGATACATTATGAAGGACCGGATCAGTGCTCTCATGAAACACATGGGAATGTCTCAAAAGGATTTTGCTAACGAGATATGTATTTCGCCGGGAACGCTCTCGAGTATTTTCAGCGGCAGAAACAAACCGACACTAAATACGTTGAACAACATCCGCGAACGTTTTCCGGAGGTCAACATGGACTGGCTGATGAACGGAAACGGCGAGATGTTCCAGTCGTCGGCTTCAGTTTCTCCGAGGTCGGACTCCGCTGAAGGCGGTCGGCTGCCCTTGTCGTCTTCTGCCCCGACGCTGCCTATGCAGCCTGCCTTCACTGATCCTTATCCGGGACTTCAGCAGGGTGCCCCTCAAACTTCACTTTCTGCGTCGGGCGGAAAAATATATGACAAACCTTCGCGAAAAATATGTGAGATACGCGTGTTTTACGACGACGGAACTTACGAGACTTTTGCCCCCAAGCAATGAGACATGAGGCGCGAAGTGCCGGCTGCCGTCTCTGCGCCACGAAGTTTGGCAGTCGAACGGCTCCGAGTCCTGCGGGCCATGCCGTCCAGACGTGTCTGTCCGACTGCCGGAGCACGTTATGTGCCGGCCTTGATGCAGTCTGAGCGGCAGTTGCGACTTTGTCAGGCTGCCGTTACGCTTGCTGACGATACCGAACAATTTTTGTCGGTTTTGTTTGTATTTCTCTTGCTATTGTCGTATCTTTGCACAGATTATATATAATAATGTATATGAGGAAGTACGTTTTGGACTTACAAGTCACCTCTGCCAGCCAGTTGAGCGAGCGTTATCTTCTGCTCACGGCGACCGATTCGGCGGGGAGACTTCCTGAAATGCACCCGGGGCAGTTTGCCCAGCTTCGTATCGACGAGAGTAAGGAGACCTTTCTTCGCAGGCCAATCAGCCTGCACAGCGTGGACTACGAAAAGAATGAAATCGGTTTCTTGATACAGAAGGTCGGGCCCGGTACGGCGTCGCTTTGGCAGAAGCGACCTGGGTCTACGCTCAACGTGATACTGCCTTTGGGCCGAGGCTTCACGATGCCCGAGCGGCCGGAGCAGAAGTTCCTGCTTGTCGGCGGCGGTGTCGGCATCGCTCCGCTCCTGTTCATGGGCCAGGAGATGCGTCGGAAGGGCATCCGTCCGACGTTTCTGCTTGGTGCACGAAGCAAGTCGGACTTGCTCAGACTCGATGTCTACCGTGCTCTCGGCAACGTTTACGTCACCACGGAAGACGGGTCTGAAGGCGAGAAAGGCTTCGTCACGCAGCACAGTATCCTGCGAGACGAGGACTTCCAGCACATCGCTGTATGCGGCCCTAAGCCCATGATGATGGCAATGGCTTCCTATGCAAGAAGCAAGAAGATACCGTGTGAAGTCAGCTTGGAAAACATGATGGCTTGCGGCTTGGGCGCTTGCCTTTGCTGCGTAGAAGAGACGACGGACGGCAATGTCTGTGTCTGCAAGGAAGGGCCAGTGTTTGATATTGAGAAACTAAAATGGTGAGGTCAAAATAATCGACACGTCGCTCCGCTCAACGGGACACGTCGCTCCGGACAACGGGACGCGTCGCATCGGTCAACGGGACGCGTCCCATCGGTCAGCGGGACTGGTGTCGAGTTTAAGCTTGCCAAGAGAAAAGGCAAGATGCTAAATAAAAAGAAGTAAGAGAATGGCAGATTTGCGAGTAGACATAGCCGGTCTGAAACTCCGGAATCCTGTGCTCACAGCCAGCGGAACGTTTGGTTACGGCATCGAGTATCAAGACTTTATCGACCTGGGTAGACTGGGGGGCATCATCGTGAAGGGCACAACCCTTCAGCCTCGCGAAGGCAATCCCTACCCGCGAATGGCAGAGACGGCACAGGGAATGCTCAATTGTGTGGGCCTCCAGAACAAGGGTGTCGACTACTTCTGTCAGCACATCTACCCCCAGATAAAGGATATCAAGACCAACATGATAGTGAATGTCTCCGGAAACAGTCCGGAGGACTACGCCGAATGTGCAGCACGTATCAATGAACTCGACTGCATACCAGCCATCGAGCTCAACATCTCTTGCCCCAACGTCAAGCATGGCGGCATGGCCTTCGGCACGACAACCGAGGGCGCCAGCAGTGTGGTGAGGGCCGTCAGGGAAGCCTACAAGAAGACACTCATCGTGAAGCTCTCGCCGAACGTGACAAGCATCACGGACATCGCCCTTGCCGTGGAAGACGCAGGCGCCGATGCCGTCAGCCTCATAAATACCTTGATGGGAATGGCCATCGACATAGAAAAGCGCCGTCGCATCCTGAGCATCGGTACAGGAGGACTCAGCGGACCGTGCATCAAGCCAGTAGCTTTGCGCATGGTTTACCAGGTGGCTCATGCCGTCAGACTGCCTGTCATCGGTCTCGGTGGCATAAGCAACGCCAAGGATGCAGTGGAGTTCCTGCTGGCGGGAGCTTCCGCAATAGAGATAGGCACGGCCAATTTCATCGACCCGACCGTGAGCGTCAAGGTGGCGGAAGGCATCAACACGTACCTCGACACACATGGCTTCAAGAGCGTAAACGAGATCATCGGCCTATGCGAATAGACATCATCACCGTCTTGCCCGAACTAATCCAGGGCTTCATGCAGGAGTCCATCGTCGGCAGAGCACAGAAAAAGGGTCTTGTGGAAATACATATCCACAACCTGCGCGACTATACTTTGGACAAGTGGCGGCGCGTGGACGACTATCCCTTTGGCGGTTTCGCCGGCATGGTCATGCAGTGCGAACCCATCGACCGCTGCATCTCAGCCCTGATGTCTGAACGTCACTACGACGAAGTCATCTTCACCACGCCCGACGGAGAGCAGTTCTCGCAGCCGATGGCCAATAGTCTTTCCCTCTGCGACAACATCATCATCCTCTGCGGACACTACAAAGGCATCGACTACCGCATAAGAGAGCACCTCATTACCAAGGAAGTCAGCATCGGAGATTACGTCCTGACGGGCGGCGAGCTTGCAGCAGCCGTGATGGCAGACGCAATAGTCCGCATCGTTCCAGGCGTGATCGGCGACGAGCAGAGTGCACTGTCCGACTCCTTTCAGGACAATCTCCTGGCAGCGCCTGTGTATACCAGGCCAGCCGAATACAAAGGATGGAAGGTGCCGGAAGTCTTGCTCTCGGGCAACGAAAGGCTGATAAAGGAGTGGGAACTGCAACAAAGCATCGAGCGGACGCAAAGGCTCCGGCCGGATTTACTTAAGGGCGAGACCATCCCAACCATTAAGAAGAAAGGAAAAAACAAATAAAGAGATATGGAAAAGAAGTCAATGAACCTCTACATCATAGCAGGCTGCAACGGAGCAGGCAAGACAACTGCCTCGTTCACCGTGTTGCCCGAGATGCTGGGGTGCCGTGAATTCGTCAATGCCGACGAGATAGCCGCCGGACTTTCACCTTTCAATCCGGAAGGCGTCGCCATACAAGCCGGCCGGTTAATGATAGACCGCATCATCTATCTGCTGAAGGAAGGCGAGACTTTTGCTTTCGAAACGACCCTGGCAACGCGCTCTTACGTGAAACTCATCAGGCAGGCACAGAAGCGCGGATACTTCGTCACGCTGCTTTTCTTCATGCTCAGTACGCCCGAACAGGCAGTGGCACGAGTGGAGAAACGCGTGGCAATGGGCGGACACAACATTCCTACGGACGTCGTCTACCGGCGCTACGAGGCCGGACTAAGCAACCTCTTCCATCTCTACATGCCTGTCGTGGACAGTTGGTCGCTGTATGACAACAGCGATTGTCCTGCGGTTCACATAGCTTCGGGACTTGGAGGAGACAATGTCGTGGTATATGACGAGGAGGCTTATAAGCAGCTTCAGGAGAAGTACAGCGCGCCGGAGGAGGGCGAAGAGGCATGAAGGAGCAGGAGATTATCGAAATGCAGCGCCTCATAGACGAAGGCGTTCGCAAGGCACAAAGTCGCCTCTGGCAGCGTGCAGGTGCAGCCCATCAGACTCTCGTCGTATGTCGTGGCGGCAAGATACTTGAGTTGATTCCCGACGTGGAACAAGACATGTCGGACAGCATGACAGGAGACCCTCTGGCGCGTCGCAAGCAAAGATAAAGGATGACCTGTCGACAGATAAACGACGTCCGGTAAGAAAACAATTGCTGCCCTGAAGAGCTTCAGGACAGCATTGCTATATAATATTATAATAATGTATAGGGTTTCGGCAGACGACTGCTTCAGAAACTGTAGCCCAGGTGTATGCCGCATTCGCGTGTGCCTGGGTAATTGCTTTTGTCTCGGAAGTCGCGGGTGTAGCTGACGCCAAGGAAATAGTGGTTCCAGTAGAAGCGCAGACCGACTTGCCATGCTACCTGGAAGCTGTCCCAGCCGTCGTCTCCAAGGAGATTTGTGCTCTTCGGACCGGTGTGCTCGCGTGCCATTGCGATGGCACGAAGCGACGCTCCGGCATAAGGAGCGATGGCGATGTCCTTCTCTTTCCAAGGATAGATCTTGTACATGACGTTGACCGGGATGCGGAAGGTAATGGCACGAATGTCCATCACGCTTGTTTCCCACGAGAACTTCATGTTGGCTCCCACCTCGACGAAGTAGGGCTTATCCTCAATGACCTGTATGGCGCGGTTGTAGCCAAGCAGGATTTCGTCGAATTTAATGCAGTCCCCCTCATCAATCTTGTATCGCGAGGGAGAGTACTGCAGGTAGAGTTCGTTCTTGTATTCTTTGTGCTGGGGCTTTGGGGGCTCTTCCTCGTCAAGGTCGAGCGTCCATTCCTCCACGTCGTAATTGTTGTCGAACTGTGCTTTGACACTTTGTCCGAGGCATAGCATGACGCAGAGAGCCATTGTGAAACGGGTGGTATTCATGGCTGCGATGTCTTAGAGTTGGGGTGGGCGTGCGATGGCGTCCGCCGTGTTACGAGCGTTTTATGACAGAGATGTGTGTGATGATACCGATGATGATGATGATGAAGGCACCGATGTTGTAGAAGTTGTAGTCCTCCAGACTGAAGACGTAGCTGAGGATGAGCAACAGTGCTCCGAGCACGATAAGGGCGAGCCCTATATACTGTTTCTTCATAATATGTAAGTTTGTGAGTTAACTGGTTTATGAATTTTTGAGTCTTTTGCACTGCAAAGATAAGAAATATAATTAAGAATCAAGAAAGAAGCAAGAAGATTTTTCTTTTATAAAGCAATTTTCTTAGTTCAAACCTTTTCTGTGACTACAATTCTCCTCAAATTATCTCTTATCCCTAAAACTGCCACCACTTCTTCTTTGGCTTCGCCTCTTCTCCGGCCAGACGTTCCATCAGCACTTGTTCGTAGGACTTCTTTTCGGTTATCATTTGGTAGATAGTTCCCCAGTCGGGCAATCCCCCGACATTCCGGTCGTCAATCCACACATCGGCCTTCAGCTTGCGGCTGAAGCTCTTATTTTTGCCCTCATCCTCCTCGGGGAAGTCTTTGTTCACGGCATAGAACTCCACACCTCTCTTCCTGCACCATTCTACTGCCTCGTCCAGCAATCTGCCTTCGCGCACGCTCCACAGAATTAGTTTGTGGCGCTGCTCAATCAGCATCCTGAGGGTCTGTGTAGCGAAAGGCAGTTCCTTACCAATTTCCGGGTAGCGGTGTTCCACGATGGTTCCGTCAAAGTCAACAGCAATAGTCATAGCTTTTTATGTAATTTTTTGCAAAGGTACGAAAAAAATATGAAAGAATGAAAAATGATATAACAAAAAGTATTACCTTTGCAGAGCGAAATGATTCTAACGCTAACCTAACGTATAAATATGAAGAAATTATCCTTTCTGCTTCCTGTCATGGCTGTGCTCATGATGGCGAGCTGCGTTTCAACAAAGAAGATTGTCTATTTCCAAGACCCTGACCAGATATTCAATCAGGGCGAACAAATCATGCAGCAGTATGAGATGCGGTTGAAGCCTGCAGACCAGGTCTTGGTTAAGGTCACATGCAGCGAACCTCAGCTGCTGGAGATCTTCTCACAGGATGTCACAATGGGTTCAAACGGTTCTAACACCTCCAATATCGGTAATGGCGGACTTTCTAATGCTTATGGCTTTACCGTCAGCAATGATGGGAAAATCACCTTGCCTGCCGTCGGAGTAGTCAATGTGGCTGGGCTTACCACCGAACAGGCTGCACGTCGCATCGAAGAGAGCATCATTGCAGCCAAGCTCATCAAAGACCCTGAAGTGACTGTCCGCCTGCTCAACGCACGTGTTGCCGTGCTCGGAGCCGTCAAGTCTCCCCAAGTCGTCAGCCTTACCAGCGAGCGCAACACCATTCTCGATGTCCTTTCACAATGTGGCGACATCGGCGACACAGGATTGCGACAGAAGCTCACCCTCTATCGTGAAGAAAACGGCCAGCGCAAGAAGTACTTTATCGACCTTACCAAGGCCGATGTCTTCAACAATCCTGCTTACTATGTACAGCAGAACGATCTTATCTACGTTGAGCCCAACAAGAGTCAGAGCATCAAGAGCAGTGCCTTCTACACCTTCCTTGGAGCCGGAGCCAGCATTGTTGGCGTCGTCGCATCCGTCGTGGCTCTCGTATTTGCAATAAAGTAAAGTCAGATATCGATGGAGCCCCATTCTTGAGGGGCAACAGTCGAAATATCGAAACCATCCATCCAGAGGCCTGTGGAAACCTTCCGCAGGCCTTTTGTGTATAGGTAGGTAGAGGGCGTGCCTTCGATGAGCAGGCACTTCCCGAAGTGCGTCGCATTCGTGGGCAAAGAGAAGTTCAGCTTGTTCTTCTCCGTCGAGAGTTCTATGGGGATGCACTGGCTGGCGTCCTTGCACAACGAGTCGCTTGCCAGCAGGATATTGCTTTGGTTCTCCGCCTCCGGACTGAACACTGCATTGCTCATTGCTCTGGGAGCTGTGCCTACCATATAGCCAATCACCCAAACCGCCTCGTTCGGCAGAGTATCCATCCCCAGCACGTCCGTGACTGTGTAGGGGCATGCTGCCGTACCTCCGCCTGTGCCTACCACGGGGTGCGCCTCTTCCATTCCGTCTGGCTCCACCGTCAGGTCAGCTTTCTGGCAACACGTCAGCAATGCAAGAGAGCAAAGCAGCAGCCTAATCCTCTTCCGTGAATGCATCCAGCACTTTCTTGCAGACCTTCGGAAGGTTGTATTTATAGTAGATTGTGTCGCAATAGAGCATCACGTACGCTATCGTAACGAAAACGCTCCAGCCCAGCAGGATAATCAAAGCTAAACTCATACCTCAACCACAAAGATTAGAATAATTAACGCAAAATTACAAATAATATATTGAATAATGAAGAAATAAAGCGTAAATTTGCGCTCAGAAACAAATAATCGTTAGGACTATGGGCTTTTATCAGTATTCCGGGCGTGTATTGATGCTTCCGATATTATTATGTCTGGCTGGCCTGCTCGGGGCGTGTCAGGCAGGACCGGACGATGCTTCGGCACCTGAGGGGCTGCAGATGGTCTCTCTTTCGGTCACTAACTACAGGCAGATTAGCTTTGATGACTTGTCGGCTGGGGAGACCCGTGCTACGGAGACAGTGAGCATGACGCTCGCCAATATGTCCCTTACGGTCTTTGATGCCGAAACGGGCGCAATCGTGACTCCCACCATTCTGCATAAGAGTGACGATTACTTGGACAAGCCTCTGGAGTTCCCGTCCTTCACGATTGCCCTGCCGAGCGGCCGTTACCGCGTCTTGGTGTTAGGCTACAACGGGTCGCAGGCGTGTAACATACAATCTCTGGAGCGTATCTCGTGGGCGGATAATTATGTGCCGAATACGTTTCTCTACGAGGGAGAGCTTGTGGTGGACAAGGGGACGAGCCTGAACAAGGAGGTGACATTGGAGCATGTGGTGGCAGCGTTCCGCCTGAATGCAGAGGATGCCATTCCTTCGGAGATGAAGAAGATGCGCTTTATTGGCAGTGCGGGCGGCACTGTCTTGAATGCCAGAACGGGTCTGGCCGTGCAGAACACGGGCAGGACGTCGGATATCGTGGTGCCTGCCAGTTATGTGGGCAGGGCAGGCGTAGACTTTACTGCTTATATTTTTCTGCCGGAGGAACAGACTACTGGCAGCTATACCGTCCAGGCTCTTGGGCAGAACGATGCCATTCTCTATGAGAAGCGTTTCGGCGATGTATGCGCATTAACTACCTGACGCAGTGGCAAGGCAATTTCTTTGAGAAAGGCAGTGACGACACTCCGAGCGTGCAGGGCGGACTAACGGTAAAGTGGAATATGGACTGGGCAGGCACGCTTCCTGCCGTTCCCTAACCTGGGGCTGTTTTCCTGTCGGCTAAGTTTTCGTGTAAGGAAAGGATTCCTTCAGCCTGCAAGAGCATCCGGACGCATCTTGCATTATGTGGCTTTACTGCCCCCCTATAGGGCGCCCTATGATTCCGTCGGACAACAATAACACCGAATCGGTCATCAAAGGCGCTTTCTCCCCTTGCTCCTTGCTCCTTGCCCCTTTCTTCTCGCCCCTTGCTCCCTGCCCCCCTTCACTATGCGTTGTTTGAACATACATGTATATTCAATTGAACATACATGTACATTCAATTGCACATACATGTATGTTCAAACAACCCCCTCTGCCATGTCATCCGACACGGCAGGCCAAAAGAAGGTAAAAAGGTGGGAAAGTGAAGTGACTCGTTAGTGAGGAATCAGAGCTTCAGCCTTAGGTCGATGCCGAATTGCAGTGGATTGCCGCGCTGGGCGAAGTATTGCGTCTGACCTGCCATCCGGCTTTCTGTGGCGAAGGTGTTGTATTTCGAGTCGGTCAGATTACGTCCCCACAGGCTCAGCATGACTTTGCCCTGGTCAATGTCGACATGTGCGCCGAGCAGGGCATATACCTTCTGGGAGTACTCATTGGCATTGTCCCAATAGGTCTTGCCGCGCATGGAGAGGTTGGCGCCTATGGTGATGCTCTTTACCAGCGAAGTTCCCAGGTCGAAGCGGTAGTCTGCATTGGCAGTCATGGTATGCTCTGGCACGAAGGGCACGCGCTTGTCCTTGTAGTTTACGGGCTTCATCTTGCCATCCTCGCCATTGATGCTGTCGGCATATTCCTTGAAGACGGCACGGGTATAGCCGTAGCTGATGCCCCATGCGAGCCTGTCTTCGAGGAGGCGTCCGCGCAATGAGGCTTCTATGCCGCAGCTGTAGCTCTTGCCTGCGTTGACCATCATACGGCCGAAACCGTAGTTGCCTGCCATGACGCTGAGTTGCTGGTTGTGTATCTGCATGTAGTAGGCGGACAGGTCGAGCTGAAGCCTTGTCCCGAGCAGGTTTAGGTGGGAGCCCAGCTCATAGTTCCAGCTTTCCTCGGGCTTGAAGCTGATGGTGTTGCACAGGTTGTCGTAGTCGGCTTGTGTGTGCTCAAGCTCCATGTCGCCCCGTGCTGTCTGTGCCATATCCTGCAGTTCTGCCTGAAGGATGTCGCTGAACATCTGGATGTTGTATCCTCCGGCACGGTAGCCTTTGGAGACAATGGCATAGATGTTGCTACCCTCCGAGCCGAGGCGATATGTCAGTCCCACCTTGGGAAGCCATTGGCTAAAGTCCGTCTTCTCTTTGTTCTGCAGTACCGAGCGCACGCTGGCTTTTACGTTGACGCCCATCACGCTCTCGTCGAGGCTGGCAGCGCCCACCGTGTGATAGTCAATGCTGACATGCGAGAAGTCGTAGCGGAGTCCGAGCGTGGCAGTGAGTCGGTCTGTGATGTCGATGCTGGACTGGTGGAAGATGCCGAGGTTGTGCGTCGGTGTATGGAACAGGCCGGGCACGGTCGCCATGTCCATTCGGATGTGGCATCCGCCTGCCTGTTCAATCATATTGGCAGCGGCTTCCACTCCCATTCGCTTTGCCATGGAATTCAGCATGCCATAGTAGGCGTAGTCTTGTATCGTCTGCGAGAGATAGTCGTTCATGTCGCTGTCGAAGTAGATGGGTGCGTTGGTCTTCATGGCCTGATAAGAGTAGAAGGCTCCGCTAGTCCAGTGCCATCGGCCTTTGCAGTTTCCCTTGAGTGTCACTTCCTGCGTCACGGCATTCTGCAGCTGTGCCTGTTCCATGTGCATGTAGTCCTCAGGGCGATAATCGATATCCATGAGCATATCGTCATTGAGGTATTGCCAGGAAGCCATGTAACCCAGCTGCGCCCACTTCGTGTCGTAGCTCATGGTCAAGCCTGTGGTGAGCATGTGTCGCTTATAGTTGCCCTGTCGGTTAGAGTAAGGGTCGAGCGTACCGTCCTCGGTTATCTCGCCATAGGGGAAGGCGTTTTGCTTCGTGTATTGGTAGTCGACGGTAATGTCCAACTGCATAGGGTCGGAGGGTCGCCATTGCAGTCGGGCTCGTCCGCCTGCCTCGTCCATCTTGTCTGCATGGCCGCCTGTGGTGGTATTGTCGAAAAATCCCTTCTGCCCTTGATAGAATGCGGCCAGTGAGAAGCCGAGTCTGTCGTTTACCTTATTATAATGTGTCACTTCGGCTTTGCGTCCTAAGGCTGAAGCGATGGAGAGCGTCGCGTCGGTGCCTTGATAGTTGAGGGGCTGGCGGGTGTACATGCGTACGAGTCCGCCTTCGGAGTTCTGTCCGTAGAGAGTGCCCTGAGGGCCTCGAAGCACGTCAATGCGGTCCATCTCATAGAGGTGGAAGTTAAGCATTGCCTTGCTGATGATGGGGATGTTGTCTACATATATGCCTACGGAAGGACTGTTGACGCGAGAGCCGATACCGCGTACGTAGAACGACGAGGTGTAGCGTGAGCCATAGGATGGCATGACAAAGGTGGGCGTGAAGTCGGACAGCTGGGAGAGTGTCTGAATATTGAGGCTTCTCATGTTGCTGGCAGTGAAGACTGTGCTGCTCAGAGGTTGCTGGCGGAGGCGACTGTGTTCCTTGGGTGTACTGACTATGACGACTTCGTCCATGTCGTGTACGGAGATGGTGTCTGCTTCGTTTGCATGCAGTGCTTCCCCTGTTCCAGTCAGCGGGAGGAGGAATAGTTGCACGAGGACAGTAGTCAGTTTGGTGACGGGGGAAAATACTTTGGGCATGATTTCGCTTTTGTTGTTTCGGCCGCAAAGATACGGGAAGTTTTGCGGCTTTTCCTTAAGATTAACTTAAGATGTCTCAGGATTCTGAGTTGTCCATCGGAATGCTGAGCTCGATGCCCATCACCGTACCTTCGGCGGTGTGCTTGTTGCCCATCCGGACCGGGATGCCCAGAAAGGCGGCCTGCTGCCTTGCGCTGGCCAGGTCGCTCCAATCGGGACAGCAGCCTGTCGAAGTGAGCGTCAAGGTGTATTCCCGGATGGTAAGTTGCGACGTTATCTCCCATCTGGCACCCTTTGGCGCGTGCTTGAGGAACAGAGCGAATACGGCGGAGAATATCTGACGGAGGATTGCTTCGTCAGCCATAATCTCGTAAACAAAGGGAGTCATGCGAAGATAGCATCGGATGTCCTTCTTCAGGAGAGCCTCCTCATGAAACATGAGCAGCTCACGCAGGAAGGCATCTATCTTCACGACCTCGGATGCGGGCGCTTCATGAGGCAGGATGAGGCCTACGCCTCGGATGGTTCGGACGGGCCCTTCTTTAGTCCATCCGAGCTTGTGCCGCAGCGAGGAGAGGTGGACATCCAGTGTCCCTGTATCATAGAGAAAGCGTTCGCCCCATACGGCCTCGATAATGTCGTCGCGCCGGCACACCACTCCCTGATGCTTCAGAAGGTAGAGCAGCAGGCGATACTCCGTTTCGGTGAGCGGCACTTTCCCAGCCGACTGCAGGACCTGATGCGTGTTTGTGTCGACAAGGAGGTCGGCGTAGTGGATGTTCTTCTGCACCTTAGTTATAATCTTCGGAGGTAAAGGTAATCTCCGTATACTTCTTGCCTGTCGATTCGCTGCAATAGCTGTAGCAGAAGGAGATGCCTTCGTCTTTGTAGATTTTCAGCTGGAGGCTGCCTTTCAGGCTTTTCAGCTTGGCGTCATAATAGTCGGCAATCATCTTCTCGTTGGCAAAGAACGACTCATTGTCGAGCCTGCCGCTGACGGTGTAGAAGTATGTAAGTGTCCGGCTCTCGATGTTGTACACGGCACTGTCGAGCCTTGTGCATTCGTCCACAAACATAGGGCATTCCTTTTGTGTGAATACTTGGAATTCCCTTTGGAACCTTTCGTCTTTCGTCTCACGCTTGCATGCTCCGAAAGCCATCATTATCGAGCAGGAAATGACTAATATCTTATTCATGGATTCTCGCTTTGGGAGTCGCAAATTTATACTTTTTCTTGAAATAAGCGCAATGTTTCTCTTGATAAATATCAAGTATATGCTCAAAAACATAAAAAAAGTCGCAATACGCTTGGCGTTTTATTGGAGTTGGCGTACCTTTGCACCCAGATTAATAGAGAGAAGTAAGATTGAATAAGGATTAACAAACTAAAATCTTAAAGTTATGACAGCATTAGTTGGAACATTGGCAGGTGCCGTTTGGACTGCCCTCAATGAGAATGGTGCATTGAACACTAAGGATCTGAAGAAGGTTACTAAGATTAAGACCGACAAGGATCTTTATCTTGCACTTGGCTGGCTGCTCCGCGAAGACAAGGTAACAGTGGCTGAAGACGACAAGGTAGTGACTGTGACTCTGAAGTAATACTTCTGACTGATTAGTTAGGGTAAAGAAAAAGATTGCCCTCCGGAGGTTTCGTCTTCCGGAGGGCAATTTGTTTGTATTCCTTATTCTAACTCTCTTACTGATTGGCCATGAGGTTCAGGACGCTCACCACGTCGGCAATGTCGACCTTTGTATCCCCATTGACATCAAAGATTGGGTCTTTCGACTCGCTTGCCATGGCATTA
>CAJOLC010000031.1 GCA_905235305.1 uncultured Bacteroidaceae bacterium
CATTGTCTGCAAGCCTGTCACCAACAGGAGCAGAGTCATAAGTAATTTCTTCATCATAACTGTATTAATTAAGGATTAAACATGATTCGCAGAAACGAGCGAGCCCGCACACAAGGAACTATGCATCCTTGCATGCGGGCACGCGCGTACATTTATATATATGTATATCTGTTTCTGTCTTTAGAAGAGATTGTGTGTGTGTAAACTTTTCCCTGACTTGTGCAAGTATCTGCCCAAGTCTTAGGATTATTTAACATCAAGATTGACATTGCCATCGTTATTACACACATCTCGCCACAAAGATAAGGAAAAAAGGGATAGAATGGTAACGAATGAGGAAAAATTATCTAATAATGGCAGGAAAAGGATGCGTCTCTGCTATAAAGTCTATCACGCGGCACGTCGAGTTGCCCAAATCGACACGTCGATTCCCTCGGAAGGACGCGTCGCTATGAATAAAGGGACGCGTCTCTTCCTTCATAGGGACACGTCCTTCTTGCCGAGGGATGCTGATGCCTGGTCCAGACGGGAACCTCTCGTTGTCACTTATTCCCTTTCGGAACGCTTAATAAGCAATTGTATGCGTTCGTTCAAGACCGTGGCCTTTATGAGTTTCGATATGGGGAGGTGCATCCTGTAGCGCCAGTAGTGACGCGGATTGGCTGGGACATTGATGCGTTCGGCCTCGATGTTCGGACTTCGCAGGCCTTCGTCTATCGAGAGCCAGTCCTGCAGGCTGATGAGGCAGAGCATGGAGGGTGAGCCCAGATGACGTGCCAGGACCTCTTCGCAGAGCCATCCAGAGATTTCCTGAGGCGCGTTTCCTTCGTGTCCCAATACATTATTATAATATAACTGCCTGCGCTGCGGATTCTCGGTCCACCAGAGGCGAAGGGTCGGCATGTCGTGGGTGAAGATGGTATCGACGCTTCTGTACGGGTTCTGATGCAGGTCGTCAAAGTCGACGCCGTATGCCTTGGGCATGGCCTGTATCTCGAGGCTGAGGATGCCGAGCTGCTGCATGACGGGGCCGACACAAGCAGGCACCATGCCTAAGTCCTCGCCGCAGACCAGCATGTTGCTGGCCTCGATGAGTGCCGGCAGCTTCTTCATGGCCTGGGAAGCCCAGAAGTCATTGTGCCTGCGGTAGAAGAAGTCTTCGTATAGCCTGACGAACGCGTTCTGTTCATACCTCGAGAGACGGAGCCAGACTTCGTCGTCGAAGGGGCTTATGCGCGGGTGATAGAGGTCGGGATGCGTGGCGTCCGGCACGAAAAGACCTGGTTCGAAATGCATTCCGAAAGCCTCAATCTCGCTGATGCTCAGCGGAAGAGCAGGCGAGAACTGTCCGAAGAGAGCCGTAGGACTGCCCTTCGGAATCTGCCAGATGCGGAAGAATCCGAGGATGTGGTCAATGCGGTAGGCACTGAAGTACTGCTCCATGTCCCCGAGACGCTGCTTCCACCAGAGATAGCCATCAGCAGCCATGCGTTCCCAGTCGTAGGTCGGGAAGCCCCAATTCTGCCCTGTATGGGAGAAATCATCGGGCGGAGCGCCTGCCGACATGTTCGTGTGGAAGAGATGAGGCTCGTGCCAGGCCTCCACGCTGCGCGGACTGATGCCAATGGGCAAGTCGCCCTTCAGGAAGACACGCTGGCTGTGTGCGTAGTCGGCGGCCTGTGCGAGCTGCGTATGCAAGAGGAATTGCACGAAGGAATAGTAGCCAACTTCGTCGCTGTGACTGTCGGCGTACTTCGTCACGGCACTCCTGTTGTACGAAGAAAGCCTTTTCCAGGTGGAGAATAACGGTGTGCCGTTGGTGTCCCTCAAGTGGCAGAAGACGCTGTATGGCAGCAGCCATTCGGCATTCTCCTCAGCGAAAGCACGGTAAGCCTCGCTGGCTTCCGGCCTGGACTTCTGCTCTTCGTAGTAGAGATGCAAGTACTTCTCCTTCATCTTGATGACCGCCACATAGTCGAGAGCCGGCAGTTCGTTCAGCTTCTCCCATTTCTTTTGGAACTCCGAGAGAGCCTTCGCATCGGCAAGAGGCAGGCGCCGGAGGTCGATGTAGATGGGGTGAAGGGCATGGACGCTGATAGCATTGTAGGGATAACTGTCGGTAAACGAGCGGTCCTGTGTGGTGTCGTAGATAGGAAGGAGCTGTATGGCGTGCATTCCAGCCACGGCAGCCCAGTCGACCATCTGCATGAGGTCGCCGAAGTCCCCTACCCCCTGGCTGCCTTCCGACCTGAGTGAAAAGAGAGGCACTACAAGGCCTGCAACCTTCCAGTGCGGCACTTCGAGCCGGAACTCGCCGTCGGAAAGGGAGACGACCAACCTTTCTCCGGCCATCGACCACGCCGCATCCGACGGGCTTTGCCTGTTCTCACCCTCTTCCCAACGGACGGAACCGTCCTTCCCTACTATAATATATTTATATTGGAAAGGCAGTCGGAGCCCGTCGGCACTGATGGAAAGAAGCCACTCGCCGTGGGCCGACGGCACCATAGGCAAGGCTCGGTCCACATCCCAATTGCCTAAGGCAGGTTGGTCTCCGGCAATCGCCACCCTCTCACCACTGGCAAGTCCGGGCACTTGAATGCGGAAGAGGAACGTCCGAGGGAAGAGAGCGACCGAAGCAAACGGCAGCTTCCTCAGTCCGTTTGCAACCCTGAACGCATCCGTATAGCAGTGGGAATCCTTCGGAACATCGTGCCAATGGTCCTCGAAGAAGTAGGTTCGGGCATTGTCGGCAGGGAAAAGTCGCGGCACGACGTCCCATTCCCTGCGCACCATGCCGTCGCCGCCGGCACTCTGCAAAGAAGGATTCGTGATGATGTAAGTGTAGCGAAGCTGCTTTGCCCGCGAATGAAGCGTACACATTCCCTTCCATATCAGCCCGTCGTCCGTTTCGAGAGGAATGCGTTGCCTGTGCGTTTTACCATCCGAAGAAAGGAAGCAAAGTTCAACCTCCACACTCTGTCCCCACTCGGTCCTGTATTCTATCGAGAAATTAAGCGTCATAATTCAATAAATGTAGAGTTTTTCCATAACAAAAATAGAAAGAAATAAAGAAAAAGCCAAGCATAGCGAAAGAAAAATGCAAAAATGCTTGCATAATATGATAAGAATGCTTATTTTTGCAATGAATTGAAGTCCGAAATGGTCTTACAGTGGTTAAGACGCAGACATCATACGGGCGTACTGGTTAGATCGGGATACTCATCAATTTACAATTCATTACCGTCGTATGCTAATGGCGTGCCATCCCCTCGTGGTTTAGATGGATTACAAAGGCAGCGAACCCTCAAAACCTGTTTTTCGGAGTTTCATCACATCACCAGTGCGCCCTTTTATTTTCCTTGCAGAACTTGCTCCACATCCTCAACAATGTCGGTCAGGCAAAGGATAAGATTCTTGTAGGCACCGCTGCCTACCAGGTGCATAATCAATGGCCATACAGGCACTTCCTCTGTCCAGAACTTCTTTCCCATAAATATCATCGGGGAAGCATAGCCAAATGTGAGGTAATGGTTCTGCACTGCTTCCTGGAAGATTTCCTGCAGTGTTCCGGCCGATCCGGGTGTATAGATGATGCCTCCCTTTGATATAGTGAGGATGCCATCCTCGCGGATGCTGTTGTCGAAGTACTTTGCGATATGGGTTGCAAATGGTGTGGATGGCTCATGACCATAGAGCCAGGTTGGAACGCCAAGGCTTTCGTAGCCCAGATTCGGGAAGCGATTCACCACTTGCCAAGCTGAGGAGAGCCAAAGCCGGTCAGTGTAGCGAGGTGCCACGCTAAGCATCGATAGGGCTTCCTTCACTTCTTCTTCGCTTCTGCCAGCCATCCAAGCGCCCAGATGCGTTGCCTCCATCGCCCCAGGACCGCCCCCTGTAATCATCAGGTAACCTTGTTCGGCAAGTCGTTTACTCAGCTTCACGACCTGAATGTACGCTTGATCCAGTCTCGAGAGGCTGTGTCCGCCCATCACACCGACCAGTTTGCGTTCGTCGAAACGTTCGAGGAAGTCGTGGAGGCAGTCGCTTATGGAATGGTCATGAAGTGCCCTCGCCAGCGTTTCCTTGAAGTCTGTCCGGTACTTTCCCTTCTTGATGTAATGTCGATAGACACGGCCATCGTAGCAATTCTCATAGCTGTTGGGCCTTTCTAGATTATAGCCTTCGTAGAGTTCCGACGGGGAGTAGAGGTGATTGGGAAAGCCAAAAGTCTCTCCCATATTAGGGAGGAAGAGACAATCCCTCGAATGCCTTTTGAGTCCCATCGGCAAGCGGCAGCTCAAGAACAGGCATTCCCGATAGAAATGTCTGAGCGAAAGTTCCGTCACATCCGTGAAGTTGACGTTCTGGAAGGCAACCCTTCTCACCTCGGGCTCCTGTTGCTCGAGCAACTGAACCAGTTCGCTGTCGTTCTTTATCTGCTTGTACCTGTCCCTCATCAGTAGTTCTTCTTGAATTGGCGGGATATGTCCCTACGGTCTTCTTTCTCCTTCAGCGTCTCGCGCTTGTCGTATTCTTTCTTGCCGCGGGCAATGTGTATGTCGAGCTTGGCGAGGCCTTTCTCATCGATGAACAGGAGTGTCGGCACGATGCTGAAGCCTGGAGACTTCACGGTCTGCTGCATCTTGCGTATCTCCCGGCGGTTGAGCAGGAGTTTGCGGTCGCGTCGTTCGACGTGATTATTGTAGGAGCCCTGCTCATACTGTGCGATGTACATGTTCTTCACCCACACCTCTCCGCCTATTATATAGCAGTATGTGTCCACAAGGCTTGCCTTTCCCTTGCGGATGCTCTTTATTTCCGTGCCCGTAAGGACAAGGCCCGCCGTGTACTTGTCCATGAGGAGGAAGTCGAACTCGGCGCGTTTGTTCTTGATGTTTATCTTAGCTCCCTTGTTGGGAATCAGTGTTTTTGACATAATAGTAATTTACTATTTGACAATTTCTTTGATACTTTAGTACAAAGGCGCGCTGTTAAGCGCGGACTCCAATTTACGATTTATTTACAATATGTCGCTTTAACCACTTGCAAGGCGGAAGCAAATTCTCATTCTTCATTCTTCATTTACTACGCTGACGAACTGCTCCAGGTGTTCATCGACATAGTGGGCTATGATGTCGGTCACCTCTTCTTCCATCTCGACGAAGGCATCGTCGAGGTCATCGAACTCAGGGAACCTCTCGAAGAGAGCCATGAATTCCTCGTCGCTGCAGTCAGCTGCCAGTTCCTCACCATACTTCTCGAAGAGCTTACGCCCCTTGTAGACGAGCTTGCTGAACTCATGAGCTCCCCACAGACGCATGGCCTTTGCGAAGGGATTGAGGAAGATGAAGGGGCCGTAGCCGTTGTGGATGAGCTGGATAAAACCACCGTCCATCACCTCCTCCCGCAGGATGAAGTAGGCCAAGAGCGTGATTTGATCGCCATTCATAAGCGGCAGCGTCTGGCCGTTCACCTCGCCGCCGACGGCATCGCTTATGGCATCGTGCACCGCCTTCAGGAAGGCATCCGTACCCTCCCCCGCAACCTCTCGCAGCTTCGAATCTTGTATCTTGACTTCCATATCTCGTATATTTGCCTTGCAAAGGTAAGAAAAATAATTCACAAAACGAACTTTTCCGGCCCTTTCCTTTTAGGAAATGGTCAAAAACACACTTCCTCCTGCCTCATTCCATCACTCCATTTTACCCTCTCCAGCCTTCTGCGTCGCACGACATGGCAGTATGGGTTGTTTGAACATACATGTATGTGCAATTGAATATTCATGAACCTGCAATTGAATATACATGTATGTTCAAACAACCCATAGTAATGGGGGGCAAGGGGCAGGGGGCGAGGGGCAAGGAAAAAGGTGCATGGGGCGAGTGATGAAGGCGCCTCCGACGACCTATTCGGGACTAAGAGTAAGGAATGCCGGACGCGTGGTGCAGCAGAAGAGCAGTAGGGGCCGGGTAAAGACAGGCTGATGCCTACTCTTTCACAACAGTGAACGGATAGACAAGCAGGTCTTGGAGTTCGCCGATGGGAGGCTGTGAAATACAAGCCAGAATGTACTCTCCGGCAGCAAGCGGCTGGCGGGGTTGGCAAATGAAACTGTCACTTTCGGCCTTTATATCGAAGGTGCTGGGTTCCAGCCGCGTATAGTTGTTCTCAATGAGCAGTGGTCGGAACATCTTACGATAGGTTTTCATTGCTTTCAGACGTATGATGACATAATCGACAAGCACTTCCTTTTCGCCTGGCGTGACACGGAATATGGGGCGATTCCCGTCGGTGAGTTGGCTGGCGTGGCCGCCCGAAAGGTAGCGCGTGAGCTTGCTCTTCATCTGGTAATCCACAATCTTCCAGCCCGGCTTCAACTCGCTCTGCGTCTGCTGGGCATAAATCTCGGCCCAATTCCCATTGACGGAGACTTCCACCTTCTGCGCTCTGCCTGCCAAGGCAAAACAGAGGCTCAATAGACATATAATCCTCTTCATAACGACACAAAATTAGGGGTTTTGCGAGAAATAGCAATGAATTGCTTGCCATTTTGAGGATTTTTAACTAACTTTGCGGTGTTGAATGATGAATGAAGAGTAATGACGAAGTATTCGCTGCTGCTTTGAAATCGTAATTCATAAACCTTTAAATCGTAAACCACTCTATATGACCATTGCGATTGTCACACTGATGCTGCTGGGCTACCTGCTCATCTGCACCGAACACATCACCCGCGTCAACAAGGCCACCGTAGCTCTCTTCTGCGGTGTCTGGGGATGGGTGCTCTACGTATGCGTAGGCCCGTACTATGTCGAAACACTTCATGATGCAGGGTTCCAGGAATTCCTTGGCGATCAAGACTATAGCATCAAGGCAATCAACGAATACATCAGGAAGAATGTCTTTGCCAGATACATCGCTCAACTATCCAGCATCGTGCTGTATCTGCTGACGACCATGGCGATAGTCGACGTTCTGTCGAACAACGGATGCTTCGACATCGTTGTGAAACTCTGCCGTTCGGCCAAGACATGGGTCGTGGTATGGATGCTCGCACTGTGCAGCTTCGGCCTGAGCGCCAACCTCGACAACCTGACGTCGGCAGTCGTGATGCTGATGGTGATGAACCAGATCGTGGTGAACAGCAGGCAGCGGATGCTTCTGGGGGCTATCATCGTGATAGCAACAAACTGCGGCGGCTGCTTCACCGTCATAGGTGACGTCACCTCGCTCCTCGTCTGGACACGCGGCGCAGTCACCCCCACGAACTACACAGCCGCTCTCGTCCTGCCCGCGCTCTTTGCTACGATCATCCCGACATACTTGATCGGCAGAAAACTTCCCGCACATCTCGACCTGAAGCGAAGCAGTATGATGATGTTCCGAGGCGACGATTCCGACGTGAAACTCTGGCAGCAGATACTCATGCTCACGCTTGCGATGTGCGGACTATGGTTCGTCCCGACGTTCTACAGGCTGACGAATCTGCCGCCTTTCCTCGGGGCCTTGTGCGTGCTTGGCGTGCTTTGGGTGGCAAACGAAATCATCAATCGCAAGCAAATCCTCAGTGACCAACCCCTGCAAGCCCGCACGAACCGCAGCCTGCAATACGAGGTGATGCAGACAATCATGTTCTTCCTCGGCGTAGGCCTCTCGGTGGACATCCTCATAGAGGTGGGAGCGATGCAGCACGTGGCACATTGGTGCGACCAATACATCCATAACATCTACCTGATGTCGGTCGTTCTTGGAGCCGTCAGCGCAGTGATGGACAACGTGGCCCTCGTGATAAGCGGCATCTCCATCTATCCCGTCCTGGACAGCGCAACGAGCGGAATGACCGAATACATGCAGAGCTTCGTGCAGAACGGGCAGTACTGGCACCTCATCACCCTCAGCGGCTGCGTGGGCGGCTGCCTGCTTCCCATCGGCAACACCGCAGGCTATGCACTCATGAAAGCCGAGGACGTGAGCATTTGGTGGTACATAAAGAACATCACATGGAAGGTGCTTGTCGGTTGGTTCGCCAGCCTCGGCATCTACTTCCTCGTGGACTTTTTCCTGAGATAAAAAGCCTCACCCCCGACCCATCTCCAAGGAGAGGGGAGTAAATTGTCAAATTGTGAAGTTGTCAAATTGTGAATTATACGCTATCTAAGCTTGGCATTTCTGCTCTCAATGCCATGCAGCAGGACACCATCGGCACGGTTCGCAAGGGCGCGTCCGTCGTACTTCTCAGTCCTACAGGCTCAGGCAAGACCCTGGCCTACCTGCTGCCTTTGCTGGAAAAGCTCGATGCGAAGAGCGACGACCTGCAGGCTCTCATCATTGTTCCCTCGCGAGAACTGGCCATACAGACAGCCGACGTGGCCCGAAAACTCTGCTCCGAGCTCCGCATCTGCGCATGTTATGGAGGCAGGCCTGCAATGGAAGAGCATCAGCAGATGCGCGGACTCAGGCCACACGCCGTGGCTGCAACGCCCGGCCGGCTGCTCGACCACCTTCAGAAAGGCAACATCCTGCCCCAGAACATCAGCACGCTCGTCATCGATGAGTTCGACAAGTCGCTCGAGCTGGGCTTCCGCGAACAGATGAGCGACATCATCTCTCTCCTCCCCCACCTCACTCAGCGCATCCTCCTCTCTGCCACCGATGCCGAAGAAATACCGTCGTTCGTGGGGACGAAGCACTATGTCCGCCTCGATTTCCTCAGTGACGGGAGCGACGACCGCATCAGTCTCCGGCTTGTGAAGTCGCCCGAAAAGGACAAACTCCAGACGCTCTACCGCCTTCTCTGCACGCTCGGGACGCAGAAGAGCCTCGTCTTTGTGGGCTACAGGGAGAGCGTCGAGCGCGTGACAAGCTACCTCCGGAAGCAGAAGATTATGGCCGACCCGTTCCACGGAGGCATGGAACAACGCGACCGCGAAAGGGCTCTCTACCGCTTTATGAACGGTTCGTCGAACGTCATGGTCAGCACCGACCTCGCTTCCCGCGGGCTTGACATTGCTGCGGTCGATAACATCATACACTACCATTTGCCTGTCAATGAGGAATCCTGCACGCACCGCAACGGCAGGACTGCAAGGTGGGACATGAACGGCAATGCCTATTTCATCCTCGGCCCCGAGGAGTCTTTGCCCGAATACCTTGGGGATGAAGCCGAAGACTACAGCCTGCCGGACAAGACACCTACGCCTCAGGAGCCGCTTTGGGTGACATTATATATAGGTAAAGGCAAGAAGGACAAGCTCAGCCGAGGGGACATCGTGGGCTTCCTCACAGGGCAGGGAGGTCTCGAAGGCAGTCAGGTGGGCAGAATCGACGTGCTGCCGCATTGGTCGTACGCTGCCGTGGAACGTGCCGCCGCACGCGATGTGCTCAACCGCATAAAAGGTCTCAAGATTAAGGGACTGAAGACAATCTTTGCCCTCGCAGGCGGCTAACTTTTGCACAAAATAGGTGTTTTGTGTGCAATTTGTTCGAAAAAACTTGCACAGTCAGCAGAAAAGTGTTACCTTTGCAGCCGTTTTAACCAAAGTAAAGGTAAAAAATGAAGAAAACAACCCTTTTTCTGTTGACTGTTTCGGCAGTCTCGAACGCCTTCGCAGGCGGTCTCCTGACCAACACAAACCAGAATGCAGCCTTCACGCGCAACTTTGCTCAAGAAGGCAAGATTGACATCACCAGCATCTACGCCAACCCTGCGGGAGGTGCATTCCTATCGAACGGATGGCACCTGAGCTTGAACAATCAGTCGGCATTCCAAGAGAGAAACATAGAGACGACGTTCCCACTCTTCGTCCGCAACGTGGACGAGCCTACTCCGACCCACAACTTCAACGGCAAAGCCAGTGCCCCAACCGTGCCTTCCATCACGGCTTCTTTCAACAAAGACAAGTGGAGCGTGTCGGCACATTTTGCCTTCAGCGGCGGCGGCGGCAAGTGTGAATTCGACGAAGGACTGGGGTCTTTTGAAGCTGCATATGCAGGAATCATGGAACAAATGGTGCCAACCATGGTCGCACCCGCTAAATATGTGGGCTATTCCCTCAATAGTTTCATGAAAGGAAAGAACTATCACTTTGGCCTGCAGCTGGGTGCAACATATAAGTTTACCGACAATGTCTCCGGTTACTTCGGCATTCGCGGCATCTATGCTACAAGCAACTACAACGGAGCTGTTGAGCCTACGGCCGTCCTGAACGCGGGTGAAAATACCATTTCACAGCCCCTCAACAACTACGGCATTGCCCTCAACTGCGACCAGACTGGCTTTGGAGCAGCAATCATCCTCGGTGCGGACTGGAAGATCAACGACCAGTGGAACGTTTCCGCCAAGTATGAAGGCCCCACGAGGCTGAACCTGAAGAACAAGAGTAAGATAAGTGCAAGTCCGGAAGTCATGGAGGCAGCCGGCTCGGTGCTCGGACAGTTTGAGGACGGAAAGCACGTCCGCGAGGACATTCCCGCCCTGCTTGCCCTCGGCGTGCAGTATTCTCCCATCGAGAAGGTGCGCATCGACGCCAGCTACCACCAGTTCTTCGACAAAGTATCCACCAAGTACCTGGACAAACAGGACTACATCAGCCACAACACACACGAGTTCATCTTGGGTGCGGAATACGACATCTGCAAGCTCATCACCATTTCCGGCAGCTGGGAGACAACGCGTTACGGCATGGACGATGAGTACATGAACGACCTCTCGTTCAACCTTACGAACAACATGATTGGTGCGGGTGTCCGCATCCACGCCACAGAGAGGTTCAGCATAGACCTTGGCTACATGTACACCTTCTACAACAGCCGCAAAGTAACAACACACTATGGGCCCATTGAAAAGACTGATGTCTATGACCGCAAGAACCAGACATTCGGCATCGGCGTAAACCTTGACCTATAGAATTCTGACCGAGAACCATTCAGCATAAAAAGCCGTCCTAACACGCCATAGGACGGCTTTTTTGTTTTTTTCCCAATTGCGCTTTGCAGTTTAATATATATTTCGTACCTTTGCAGCCCAAAAGGATTAGCAACCTGGGATTAGAAATTTAGGAATAGCATTTACAACCTAACACATAATATGAGCAAGAAATTCACTGAACGCAATAAACTCAACCTGAGCGAAGTAAACAAGGAAGTGCTCGGGCAGTGGGACGAAGAGGACGTGTTCCACCAGAGCATGTCCGAACGGGAGGGATGTCCGTCGTTCATCTTCTACGAAGGACCTCCATCGGCCAACGGTCATCCGGGCATTCACCATGTTTTGGCTCGCAGCATCAAGGACACTTTCTGCCGTTTCAAGACGATGAAAGGCTTCCAGGTGAAGCGCAAGGCAGGCTGGGACACACACGGACTTCCCGTGGAACTCGGCGTGGAGAAAGAGCTTGGCATCACGAAGGAAGACATCGGCAAGAGCATCAGCATAGAGGAGTACAACAGGAAGTGCCGTGAGAATGTGATGATGTACACCAGCGAATGGACGGACCTCAGCCACAAGATGGGCTACTGGGTGGACATGGAACATCCCTACATCACCTACGACAACAAGTACATCGAGTCGCTTTGGTGGCTGCTGAAGCAGCTTTACCAGAAGGACTTGCTCTACAAAGGCTACACCATCCAGCCATATTCGCCAGCCGCAGGTACCGGACTCTCGAGCCACGAGCTCAACCAACCCGGCTGCTACAGAGACGTGAAGGACACCACCGTGACTGCACAGTTCAGGGTCATTCAGAATAATCTGAGTATTCAGAGCACTCAGGACACTCCGATATATATCCTTGCCTGGACGACAACGCCATGGACACTGCCTTCCAACACAGCCCTTTGTGTCGGCCCGAAGATTGACTATGTTGCCGTCAAGGGAAGCAATCCCTACACTGGCGAACAGGCCATCTATATCCTTGCAGAAGCCCGACTCTCTGCCTACTTCCAAACCGAGGAAGGCAAGGAACTCGAGATTGTATGGCGAGGCAAAGGCACCGACCTCGTCGGCATAAGCTACGAGCAACTCTTCCCCTGGGTGAAGCCCTGTGCACTGGAAAACGGCAAAGTCATCGACAAGAGTGCCGAAGCCTTCCGCGTCATCCCGGGTGATTATGTCACTACAGAGGACGGCACCGGCATCGTACACATCGCTCCGACCTTCGGTGCCGACGATGCCAAGGTGGCTAAGGATGCAGGCATCCCAAGCCTCTTCGTCATCGACAAGGCTGGCGACACACGTCCCATGGTGGACTTCACCGGCAAATACTTCGTCAAGGACGATATGGATGCAGCCTTCGTCGAGACTTGCGTCAACGACAGCTATTGGGCACATTCCGGCGACTTCGTCAAGAATGCCTACGACCCCAAGTATGCCGATCTGGACGAAAAGGCACTTGCAAAGACAGAAGACCTGAACATCGTCCTCTGCATGGAAATGAAGCAGGCTGGCACAGCCTTCAAGATTGAGAAGCACGTCCACAACTATCCGCATTGCTGGCGCACAGACAAGCCTGTCCTCTACTACCCTCTCGACTCATGGTTTATCCGTTCCTCTGCTGCCAAAGAACGCATGATGGAGTTGAACAACACTATCCTCTGGAAGCCGGAAAGCACAGGTACAGGTCGCTTCGGCAAGTGGCTCGAGAACCTCAACGACTGGAACCTCAGTCGCTCACGTTATTGGGGCACGCCACTTCCTATTTGGCGCAACAAGGAAACGCGTGAAGAGATATGTATCGGCTCTGTTGAAGAACTCTATAATGAAATAGAGAAGGCAGTCGCTGCTGGCGTGATGCCAAGCAATCCACTGAAGGAGAAAGGCTTCGTGCCAGGCGATATGAGTCAAGAGAACTACGACCGCATCGACCTTCACCGTCCTTACGTTGACCAGATTTGGCTTGTCGGCAAGAGCGGTGCCGTGCTGAAGCGTGAGCTCGACCTCATTGACGTATGGTTCGACTCCGGTGCAATGCCATACGCCCAGATACACTATCCTTTCGAAAACAAAGAGCTTCTCGACAAAGGAACGGCCTTCCCAGCCGACTTCATCGCAGAAGGCGTCGACCAGACACGTGGCTGGTTCTACACACTTCATGCCATCGCAACGATGGTCTTCGACAGCGTCAGCTACAAAGCAGTCATCAGCAACGGACTCGTCCTCGACAAGAACGGCATGAAGATGTCCAAGCGTCTCGGCAATGCCGTTGACCCGTTCGGAGCAATAGAAAAATACGGAAGCGACGCTGTCCGCTGGTACATGATAACGAACAGTGCTCCCTGGGACAACCTGAAGTTCGACGAAGAAGGCGTACAGGAAGTGAGTCGCACGTTCTTCGGCAAGCTGTTCCAGACATACTCATTCCTGACAATGTACGCCAACGTTGACGGATGGAACTACGAAGAGCCTGACGTCCCGATGAATGAACGCCCAGAAATGGACCGCTGGATACTCTCCTGTCTGAACAGTCTCATACGCGAAGTCAGCCAGTGCTACGAGGACTACGAACCAACGCGAGCAGGCCGCCTCATCCAAAGCTTTGTGGTCGACAACGTCAGCAACTGGTTCGTCCGCCTCTCGAAGAAGCGTTTCTGGGGCTCTGCCATGAGCCTCGACAAACTGAGTGCCTACCAGACGCTCTACACTTGCCTCGAAACGGTGGCTCGTCTGATGGCTCCCATCGCGCCATACTACGCAGACCGCCTGTGGCGAGACCTCAACGATGCGACAGGCAAGGGCGAGACCAAGAGCGTCCACCTCGCGAAGTTCCCGGTCGCAGACGATGCGAAGATAGACCAAGAGCAAGAACAAAGGATGGCTCTTGCCCAACAGGTAACGAGCATGATACTCTCACTTCGAAAGAAAGAGCAGATAGTCGTGAAGCAACCGCTGCAGCGCATCGCCATCCCAGCCACTGGCACCGAACAGCAGCAACGCATACAAGCCATGCAGCAACTCATCCTCGACGAAGTCAACGTCAAGGAACTTCAATTCGTAGAGGCTGAGGGAATGCTCGTCAAGCAAGTGAAGTGCAACTTCCGCACAATGGGCAAGAAGTTCGGCAAGCTGATGAAGAGCGTCAACGCTGCTGTACTCGCCATGAGCCAAGAGCAGATTGCCGAGCTGGAAGCAAACGGACATCTGCCACTCACACTTGACACCGGCGACAAAGTCACCGTTGACCTCGAGGACATTGAGGTCTTCAGCCAAGACATCCCGGGCTGGAGCGTCACCAACGAAGGCACGCTGACCGTTGCCCTTGACCTCACCATCACGGACGACTTGCGACTCGAAGGCATTGCCCGCGAACTTATCCGAAGCATACAGACCCTCAGGAAAGACAGCGGCTTCGACATCACCGACCGCATCAACGTCGTCCTGCCCGAGACGGAAGACAACCGCACTTGCATCAGCAAGTTCAGCGACTACATTGCCTCACAGGTTCTTGCCGACAGCATCAAGCTTGGCACAGAACTCACAGTAACCAAGATATAATATAATAATGTAAGGAAATGGAAGAAAACAAAGTAAGATACTCCGACGAAGAACTTGAGGAGTTCCGCCAGCTCATCAACGAGAAACTCGCTGTAGCAAAGAGCGACTACGAGATTCTGATGAAGAAGATTAACGGCGACGGCGTGGACGAAGCAGAGACACACTCCACGTATCACACGCTCGAGGAAGGCAGCGAGACGCTTTCCAAAGAGAGCCTCATGAACGAAGTGATGCGTGCACAGAAGTTCATCACTGGACTTCAGGCCGCCCTCGTCCGCATTCAGAACAAGACGTACGGCATTTGTCGTGAGACAGGAAAGCTGATTCCGAAGGAACGCCTCCGTGCTGTTCCCCACGCAACACTTTCCATTGAAGCCAAGCAAGCACGCGACAAGAAGCATTGATGACCTGCAAGCAAGCACAAGCGCTGGTCTCCATTGCGTTGGGATTGGGCATTGTCTGCATCGACCAGGCCATCAAGGTGGCGGTCAAGACCAGCATGTATCTGCACCAAAGCATAAGGGTGACGGACTGGTTCCACATACTCTTCACTGAGAACGATGGGATGGCTTTCGGCATGGAAGTGCTTCCCAAGTGGTTCCTCACGTCGTTTCGCATCGCTGCGGTGCTGTTGCTTGTGTGGTACATCTGTCGGAGTGTGCGGAGAGGCATTGGCTGGGGCTACCTTGTCTGCTTGGTTCTGATTACCGCAGGGGCAGCCGGTAACATCTTCGACTGCTTGTTCTACGGCATGATATTCAACAATCCTCCGGCTCCGGCAGTTGCAGAGCTTGTGCATTGGGGCACAGGCTACGGGCAGCTGATGCTCGGGCGTGTGGTCGATATGTTCTACTTTCCGCTCGTGGAATGGGATTGGCCGTCGGATTTGCCCGTAATCGGCGGCGAGCACTTCATCTTCTTTAGTCCCATATTCAACTTTGCCGACGCCAGCATCTCCTGCGGTGTCATTGCCCTCCTCCTCTTCTACAATCAGAAAGTGTTCCGATGAAAAAGGAAGCCTTCATTCTTATTCTTTCCTCCATATTCATGTTGGCCTGCTCCCCTTCTCGGCCTCGTGGAATATTGAGCAAGCAGAAGATGGCAGACGTTTTAGTCGATTTCCATCTTGCTCAGGGAATGGCAGAGGCTGAGGGCGACAACACTGAGCTGACACGATACAAATTCATTCAGGCTGTCTTCAAGAAACATCGTATCACGGAGGCTGTATTCGACTCCTCGATGGTTTACTATAGCGGACGTGCTGAGGAGTTCACGCACATCTATGACGATGTCGTGACGCGTGTCCGGGCACAAGCAGAGCGAATGGGTCTTGAGCTTTCGCAAGCCAATCAAGACAAATTTGCCAAGCTTACCAACGAGGGAGACACGGCCAACATCTGGATTGGCAAGGACTATGTGTGCATAGCAGCCAATCCTGTCCAATGCTTATATTCGTTCACGATGAAGGCTGATTCCACATTCAAGGCTGGAGACAGCTTTATCTGGCGTTTCCAAACACAGTTCGTCGGACGGAGCATGAACAATGAGGCTATTGCCATTCTCAATTTCTACTACGAGACAGATACCGTTGCCAGCGTGACGGACTTATTGAGGTCAAGTCCAAAGAACGAGTTGCATTACACCCCGAGCAAGGCTCTGGACAGCCTCAATCTCCATTCCATAACAGGCTACATCTATTTGCCTCTCGTGAAAGATGCCGACCAGCCCAAGCCCTTGCTCGTAAGCGAGATGCAACTCATCCGTATGCATAAGGAAAAGCCTGTTGAGGTCGAGCCAACGCCCATTGTTCCTGATTCTACGGAGGTCGATACCGTGCCGGAGAATAAAGGTGAGCGTCTGACTCCACTTCAGGTTCGCGAGAGTCAACCTAAGGAAAGGAAGATTCACATCACGAAGGAGAATCCCAACCCAATCCACCCGGATCGCGGCATTCCTCAGCGTGTCAGAAGAAGATGAAACGCGCCTATCACGACATCCTCCTGCCCGACGGAACCCTCAGAAAAGGCCCCGTTGTGGTAGAAACCGACGAGGCCGACCGTCTCTTGTGCTGGTATCCGCTCCTGCGAGAGGAAGCATTTGTTGAATGGACGGGCGGCACGTATTCAGTTTCTCAAAAGCAACCATAAGGTTCCCCTGCCCTGCTGTCCTGCTGCACCACTGAGGTGCTCGGTCGTCGGCAGCCATGTCTCCATAAGCATTTATCAGCCTTCCCCACCCGGCATAACATACCTGGTTTGTCGCTGCCCTATATTGGAGTGATTGCAGCATCATGAACCTGCAATTGAATATTCATGAACCTGCAATTGAATGTTCATGAACCTGCAACGAACCCATAGTGCCATGTCGGGCGACGCAGTATGCCGGAGATGCTGACGTACACTATGGGAACGCGGATTCCTGAACCCTCAGGACACGACACAGGGATAAAACCTTAGGCGCAAAGACAAATAGCATGTTTAAGGGAACAAATTTAGGCTGATTGTTGCGCAATACAACATTTCTTCGTACCTTTGTAGATGAAATATAATCCAGCCTTTTATTTCCTATGAACAGCATACCTCTAATGAACCGCGCTGCCGACAACATCCGCATCCTGTCAGCTGCGATGGTTGAGAAAGCAAAGAGTGGACACCCGGGCGGAGCTATGGGCGGTGCCGACTTCATCAATGTCCTTTATAGCGAATACCTGCAGTTCGACCCCAAGAACCCAACCTGGGAAGGTCGCGACCGCTTCTTCCTCGACCCTGGGCACATGAGTCCGATGCTTTATGCCGAACTGACGCTCATCAACAAGTTCACGCTCGAGGAGCTGCAAGAGCTGCGTCAGTGGGGCTCTCCTACTCCCGGGCATCCCGAGGTTTGCTACGAACGTGGCATCGAGAACAGTAGCGGACCGCTTGGGCAAGGCCACACCTACGCCGTCGGAGCCGCCATTGCTGCCAAGTTCCTCTACGCCAAGACAGGCAATCCGACATTCAAGAAGGAAACCATCTACACATATATCAGCGACGGAGGCATACAGGAAGAGATAAGCCTTGGAGCAGCACGCATCGCCGGAAACCTCGGCCTCGACAACCTCATCATGTTCTATGACGCTAACGACATACAGCTCTCCACCGAGACAAATGTCGTGACGTGTGAAGACACAGCCATGAGGTATCGCGCCTGCGGATGGGAAGTCATCGACATTGACGGCAACGATGTAGGACAGATTCGCCAGGCACTTGACAAGGCAAAAGCCGTGGTTGGCAAGCCCACACTCATCATCGGCCATTGCATCATGGGCAAAGGCGCCCTCCAAGCCGACGGCTCAAGCTACGAACGCAGCTGCAAGACCCACGGCGCCCCATTGGGTGGCGATGCCTATCGAAACACCGTCGCCAACCTCGGTGGCAACCCTGATGAACCCTTCGTTATCTTCCCCGAAGTGCAGGCTCTCTATGAGGCTCGGCAGAAGGAACTGGAATGCATTGTTAAGACACGGCATGAAGAAGAACAAGCATGGGCAAGTCAGAACCAAGAGAAAGCCGCTCAACTGAAGGACTGGTTCGCCGGAAAGCTTCCCGACATAAACTGGGACAGCATCCAGCAGAAGCCAAACGATGCCACCCGCAATGCCTCGAGCGCATGCCTCTCGCTGCTTGCAAAGCAAGTCCCCAATATGATCGTCAGCAGCGCCGACCTTTGTAACTCCGACAAGACGGAAGGCTTCATCAAGGGAGGTGCAACAGTCATCACTCGCGACAACCTCGGTGGTGGCTTCCTGCAGGCTGGAGTGGCAGAACTTACGATGGCATGCTGCTGCATTGGTATGATGCTCCACGGAGGCGTAATCGCAGCTTGCGGCACGTTCTTCGTCTTCAGCGACTACATGAAACCCGCCATCCGCATGGCCGCCCTCATGGAGGTTCCCATCAAGTTCGTATGGAGTCACGACGCCTTCCGCGTAGGTGAAGATGGGCCTACACACGAACCCGTCGAGCAGGAAGCACAAATACGATTGATGGAAAAGATGAAGAACCATAGCGGCAGGAACTCAATGCTCGTGCTTCGACCCGCAGACGGCAAAGCCACGACATGGTGCTGGAAACTGGCAATGGAGAACACACAAACGCCCTCCGCACTTATCCTCAGCAGGCAAACCATCGAAGACCTTCCCGAAGGCACAGACTATACAGGCACAAGGCGCGGAGCCTATATCGCAGCAGAAAGCGATGCAGAGTTCGACATCATCCTGGTCGGCAACGGCTCGGAAGTCAGCACCCTCATTGCAGGAGCAAGACTTCTTCGCAAAGATGGCTATAAAGTGCGTATCGTCAGTGCACCCAGCGAAGGGCTCTTCCGCGAGCAGCCCATTTCCTATCAGCAGGAACTCTTCCCCATCGGCAGCAAAGTCTTTGGCCTTACTGCCGGTCTGCCTGTCAACCTGCAAGGCTTCCTCGTAGGTGCACATCCCAGCAGTTCTATCTGGGGCCTCGGTAGCTTCGGCTTCTCTGCACCCTACAAAGTGCTCGACAAGAAGCTCGGCTTCACACCCGAAAATGTTTACGAACAAGCAAAGAAAATACTATCATGATAGGTTTGGCATCCGACCACGCAGGCTTTGCACTCAAGCAACATGTAAAGTCATACCTTACAGAGAAGGGCATCGAGTTTCACGACTACGGAACATACAACGAGGAAAGCTGTGATTATCCAGACTTTGCACATGCCTTGGCAAAAGGCATGGAAGCAGAGGAATGCGAGAAAGGCATTGCCATCTGCGGCAGCGGCGAGGGCATCAACATGACACTCAATAAGCACCAGCATATCCGTGCGGCTCTATGCTGGAAACCCGAGATTGCCCATCTCGCCCGTCAGCACAACGATGCCAACATACTCGTAATGCCAGGCCGTTTCATCACAGAGGACGAAGCCGACGCCATCATGGACGAATACTTCCAGACGCCCTTCGAAGGCGGTCGCCATGAACGTCGCATCGCAAAGATACCTGTTCAGCCACAGCCATAATACAATTATTACTTGTCTTGTCTGTTTTTCAGCTGCATCATGTGGACAGCACAAATGGCGGCTGTCTCGGTGCGGAGGCGGCTATTGCCGAGTGAGACGCTGCGATAGCCGTGCTGCAAGGCCAGACGGACTTCCTCTATGCTGAAGTCGCCTTCGGGACCGATGAGTACCGTTGTAGGCACTCCTCTCTGAAGCACGTCGAAGAGATGCGGCTTTCCTCCGCCTGTGCCGATGTCGTTTTCGTCGTAGCAATGACAGATGAACTTGTCGCCCTCCCTTTCCTCTGTGACGAAGTCGCGCAGGCGAGTCATCGGAGCCAACCTGGGCTTCCATGCCTTGTGACTTTGCTTCATGGCTGCAACGAGTATCTTGTCGATGCGTTCCTCCTTGACCACGCGCCTTTCGCTAAACTGGCAGTCGAGGAAAGTGAGTGCGTCGAGGCCTATCTCGGTGGCTTTCTCTGCCATCCACTCCATGCGGTCCATGAGTTTTGTGGGAGCGACGGCAAGATGAATACGACCTGTCCAGGCGGCTTCCTGCTGCAATGTCTCTTCGATGCGATAGGTGCAGCGATGCCCTGTGGCAGCGGTTATCGTGGCACGATAGAAGCAGCCTTTGCCGTCGGCAAGCATCAGTTCGTCGCCTGTGCCAAGCCTCAGAACACGGATAGCATGATGGGCTTCCTCCGAAGGAAGTTCGCCAGCCATCAACGGGTCGTAGAAGAAGCGGACTTCCTTCATTTCCTATCCTTGAAGAAGACAGCAAACAGCACAGCCACGACAAGTGCGTATGCGGCGAAGATGTACCAGCATGTCTGCCATCCGGCAACGATCTCCGCACCGCTGGCACCAGCCGCTTGCGGCGTATAGACGTAGCTGTTGATGACGGACTGCGCGATGAGTGTGCCCACGAATGCACCGAGTCCGTTGGTCATCATCATAAAGAGGCCTTGTGCCGAACTGCGGATGCTGTCGTCGGTCTCTTGATTGATGAAGAGAGAGCCTGAGATGTTGAAGAAGTCAAAGGCAACGCCATAGACAATCATCGACAGGATGAAGAGCCAAACGCCGCTCCCTGGGTCGCCGACGGCAAAGAATCCGAAGCGGAGAACCCATCCCAGCAGGGCGATAAGCACGACCTTCTTGATGCCGAAACGCGAGAGGAAGAAGGGGATGAGCAGTATGCAAAGCGTCTCACTCATCTGGCTGAGGGAGATGAGAATGTTGGCATGTTGCACGCCGAAGGTGCTTTCATACTCGGCAATGCTACCGAAGCTCGTGATGAAAGGATTTGCGTAGCCGTTGGAAATCTGTAGGCAAAAGCCCAGCAGCATGGCAAAGCCCATGAACAGAGCCATGCGTGGATTGAGGAAGAGGCGGAAGGCGTCCAGTCCAAGTGCCTGTGCAAGTGTCTTCTTCTGACTGCCGTCTTTCTTGATTTCCATGCGGGGCATGGTCAATGCGTAAGCAGCCATGACGAGACTCAGGCAGCCGCTCACCATCCACTGGCCTGGTGTCTGCTGCAATCCGCAGAGATCAACTATCCACATCGTCACGATGAAGCCGACGGTGCCCCACACACGAATGGGCGGAAAGGCTTTAACCGTGTCAAGTCCTGCTTTCTCTAACGCTGAGTAAGCCACTGAGTAACTGAGTGCTATGGTTGGCATGAAGAAGGCAAGGGAAAGGGTGTAGAGGGAGAAGAGGATGGCAAATTGTGGTTCACTTCCTGCCTGATATCCGTAGAGCGATGCACCTATCATAAAGAGGCCGGCAAGGGCGTGGCACAGGCTCAACACCTTCTGCCCCTCCAGCCAGCGGTCGGCCAGGATGCCCATCAAAGCTGGCATGAAGATGCTGACGATGCCTTGCACGGAATAGAACCAGCCGATGTTGGGGCCGAGGCCAACTCTTGCAAGGTAAGCTCCCATAGATGTGAGGTAAGCCCCCCAGATGGCGAACTCAAGGAAATTGAGGAATGTGAGACGAAGTTTCAGGTTCATAGCATTTCATATTTAATATGTCCAAGATGTTTCAGGAAGGGAGGGGACGGTTTTCTACTCCACATAGAGCACCAGGCCCTTGAGGTATTCGCCTTCGGGATGGTAGATGTTGACAGGATGGTCGGCAGGCTGGTGGAGTTGGTGCAGGATGCGAACCTTGCGCCTTGCCATGGCTGCTGCCGTAAACACTGCGGTTCGGAACTGCTCCTTGTTGACGGCTTGCGAGCAACTGAACGTGAAGAGGATGCCTCCAGGCTGTATCTTCTCGAAGGCCTTTGCGTTGAGTTTAGTGTAGCCGCGAAGGGCATTGCGCAGAGCGTCCTTGTGCTTGGCAAAAGCCGGCGGGTCGAGGATGACAAGGTCGTAAGGCCATTTACCATTTGACGATTTACTATTTCCTGTTTCCTTACCTTCTGCAAAGGCTGTCTCCATGAACTTGAAGGCATCTTCGGCAAAGGCTTCGTGGCGATTGTCGCCGGGGAAGTTCAGCTGAACGTTGGCATTGACGAGCTCGACGGCCTTGGCACTGCTGTCAACGGAATGTACGAGTTCCGCCCCACCCCTCAGGGCATAGACGCTGAAGCCGCCGGTGTAGCAGAACATATTGAGCACCTTGCGACCTTTTGCGTAACGTTCCACGAGCGAACGGTTGTCGCGCTGATCAACGAAGAAGCCTGTCTTCTGGCCTTTCAGCCAGTCGATGTGGAAAGCCAAACCATTCTCGCATGCCACATCGTCGGTGCTTTCTCCCCAGAGAAAGCCGTTCTCCTGGCCGAGTTGCGCCTTGAAGGGGAGTGTCGTCTCGCTCTTGTAGTAGATGGCCTTAAGGCTTTCCCCCATGACTTCCTTCAGCGCCTTGGCCACTTCGTCGCGGCAGACGTGCATCCCGACACTGTGTGCCTGCATGACAGCAGTCGTGCCGTAGATGTCGATGACCAGTCCGGGCAGGTTGTCACCCTCACCGTGGACGAGTCGGTAGATGCTGTTGTCTTTGCTGTCGGCCACGCCAATGGTGCGCCTCACGTCGAGGGCTGCGGCCAGACGACGTTGCCAGAAGGACTGGTCGATGAGTTGATGTCTGAAGGTAAGCACACGGACTGCGATGCTGCCTATCTGCCAGTGCCCGATGGCGAGGAAGCGTCCGTTGCTGGAAAGCACCTCCACGAGGTCGCCTTCCTCGAGAGGTTCATCTCCCTCGGTATGATGAATCGCACCACTGAATATCCAAGGATGAAAACGCCCGAGGCTTTCTTCTTTACCCTTGCGAAGTATAATTGTTTTATTCATATTCATAAGACTCCTCCAAGCCTCCGTCTTAAAGAGAGAGACTATTATTTGCTGTTACCTTTATCTTATCCTTCTTCCTCTCTCTCTTCATGGGAGGGCTGGGAGAGAATATACCCTTCATCTTGCATACGAGTCATCTCCTTATATAGTTCGAAGCAAGCCCATGCATCGGTAGCGGCATAGAGCATCTGGGCTTCAGTCAGGTTGTCGGCTTCCCAGTTCGAGAGCTGCTGACCTTTGCTTATCTTCTGCCCCATGATGTTTGCATAGAGCTTTTGCAGGCTTCTATCTTCAATTCCCATTTTGGCTGCCAGGTCTTGCAGGTCAATGAATGTTCCTAACTGGAATTGTTTTCTTCCTGTCAGGGCATGGAGGTCATCGTGCCAACTGAGGCCTATCTTCTTTATCTTTCTGTCGCCAAGCAATTTAATGAGGCATCCTGGCAGGCCTATTTTGTTGAGTCTGAAAAGGAAACACACATCGCCACTACATACTTGCAGCAACGAAACCTTATACATCTTCCCCTTCTTGAACGAGGGCCGAGTCTCGGTGTCAAGTCCTAGCAGAGGTTGCTTCATGAGAAACTTCACAGCTCTCTCGGCACAACTCTCGCTGACTATCACCTCTATCTTTCCGGGGAAGAGCACGCGGGGCAAGTCGGCAATCAGCTCCTTGTCAAACTTGCTGACTATCGTCTTCATCGGCATTAGGGTTCATAGAATAGCGGATGCGGTGAAGCTGCCTTAGGGTATCGAGCAAAGTCTGCCCCCAGTAGAGCTCGAAGTTATCCCGGAGCTGCCAGAGTGCATCAAGCATGCAGGGCTCAAGGCGCTGCTGATAGACAGCCACAAAGTTGCGAAGTGCCTGATAGATGTCGGCCAACCCTTCACTTAATGAACACCAGCGACTCTCCTCTGTCTGCATATCTTCGTCCCAGACAAGCAGTTCGTAATCATCGTGCTTATGCAGGATATGGTAGACGCCCCCTCGGATGTAGTTGTAGTCATCTTCCGTCACCTGGTCATCGGGCACAAAGGCACCTTCCGTATCGACTTCTGGCAAGAGCTGCACCTTCATGTAAAGAAGCGGCAACAACTTGAGAAGGGTGCCTACAAGTTCTGCCTCCGTTCGCCCTTCACACTGTTCCAGCAGAGCACAATACTCGGCTGCAACGGTGACGAACTCGAGCGTATCATGAGCATAGATAGGGTTCTCTACTTGATTTCTCATCAATCATTGGCTTTCACGCTACAAAGTTACGAAAAACTTGCAGAACAGCAAAGCAAGATGCATTATTTCTTGCAGTAGGATATAGAGCCTGCACAAAAGCACCATACTTTCGGGGCATTGATAATTCCCGTATAGTGCGTTTTCCGTAGCGGACTTCAGTATTTCTGGAGTAACTGCCTTGCTGCTTCAATCATAGAATCAGTGCCGACAGGAGCAAGCGACTCGTCCAAACTTACAGAAACATCCGGTTCTATGCCGAACTCTATCTGCTGCATTCTGGCATCGAACGACGGACTGGCACTGAAGCGGACACTCCATCCAATGGGCAACTCGCTGCTAAAAGGCAGACCGGAACCGCCGCCAGAAGAGTCACCCATGACGGTAACAAGGGGCATCTCCTTCATGTTGCGGATGAAGATGTTGGCTGCACTGTAGCACGAACGGTTCACCAGCAGAACAACAGGCTTTTGCCAGCGGATGTCTTCGCTTGGCTCAATGTATTCTGCCCTTGGCTCTGAAAAGTCGTCGTGGCCCTTACCGGTCTTGTGGCACATGTAGCCCACCAGCACTTTCTCATTGGTGAAGCGACGAGACAACTTCTCTGCATTGGTCAGTTCTCCCCCACCATTTCCCCGGATGTCAAGTATCATGCCATTACATAGACGCAGATAGGCAATCATGTCGCTGAGGTTGCCGTCGCCTATGGCATCCGAGAAGCTCTCGTAGACCACGTAGGCGATATTGTCGGGCAAGATGGTGTACTTCAATCCGCTGCCGATGTGATAATCCGTGCCGAGATACTGCTGGCGAAGCTCCGTATTAAGGTTCTCCGGATAGTCCTCTTTCCATGACCAGTTCCTGCCCAAGTCAAGACTCGTGGAGATGTTCACATGGCCGTCCTTCAACTCGGACAACATCTGGCAAAGCACCTCGAAGAGCTGCACTCGCGACATACTTGGATTGAGCTTCTCGCTGTACTTGGCGTGCATTTCCTGCCACTTGAAGCCAAGTTGCTCCTCCTTATAGGAAAGAAAGCAATAACGCTCGTCTATGAGCTGCCAAAGAGCATCCAGATTGCCCTGAGGCGAAGTATTGTACTCAAAGTCACTCTTCTGACAAGAGGTCAATGAAACAAGCAGAACAGCTATGATGAACAGGAAGTGTTTCATGGTCTTTTCATCAGTTGGAAATGTCGTACGATGCCAAACATGAAGCTATGGCTGAAGTCATGATACTTGATGCTACGGGCATTACTCTGTCTGATGTCGCAGAGATAGCCAGCCCTCAAGGTAATACGTTTCAGGCAAAAGTCCATCATCAACATCTGCCGAAGGCTGAGCGCATTGCCTGGATGAGCACAAATGATGTCATGCCCTACCCCTGTCTGCGAGATTTCGTAGTAGCTCTCGCCGAACTCGGGACTGAACATAATGCCAAGCATCGGCAGGTCGGCCTGATAACTGGCTCTCATCGGAAGCTTGCCAAGACTGAATGTGTAAGCCGCTCCAGCAGAAAGAGACAAGTCAAGGCTGAAATGAGCCTGGGCTGGATTGTTGCTGTTCCTGTCGTTATATATGAAACCAAGGTCTGTACCTATCAAGGCGCCGCCTTTCAAGTCTAAATGTTTTAAAGGCGAACAGTGGTAATGCCAGCCTGCATCGTATGCCAGTCGGCCTCCCAGGTAACTGGCCGTCTCTGCCGGATTGTCGGAAGAAGTAAATGCCCCATGAAAGGTACTCTGAAAGGAGATGTGGCGCTGGGCAAGTCTCGTCATCCGCTCACTTTGGGTCATGAAGCTTATCTGAACGCCCTTGTATTCCATCGGCGAGAGATAAGTATCGAGCTGATTCGTCCGCCCTATGCCCAAGAGGAATGCTCTGGACGAGGGAGCCCTGTTTGCCACAGGTTCAAGGGCTGCCTGCTCTGCATGCAATGGCATCGGAATGCAGACGACCGTCAACAGACACAAGAAGACCGACACAATGTACCTCATAAGGGGACGCTTAGAAATCAAAACTTAGCTGGCCATTCATCTCGTCTTCCACTTCCTGTTGGTTCTTCTCATCGGAGCTATCGGAGCTGTCTGGGTTCTCCTCTTCAACGGGTTCAGGGAATCGCAGAGGTTCAAGCTCCTCCACCTTGTCAATGTGGAGAGTCGTGATGCGCTTACCTATGGCCTTATATCCTTTCACGAGAGCGAACTCCTCGACATCCAGTTCGATAGGTTCGCGGAAGCTGTCTGTGCCACCCATCGTGACAAGGACTCGGGGATAGACGGTATCCGTGACGAGCACAATATTCTCGGCAGCCATATCATTCATGAAGTTCTGCATGCGGACGGTGGCTTCGAGCACAAATCGCTTAATGTATAGGAAGTTGCTTTGCGCCTCGTTGAAGTAGATGCACGTCCACACCTTCTTTTCATCATACTTCTCTATGCGGAAGATATTGTCTTCGTAATGGTTATTGAGGTCGATGTTAGTCAGGTAATAGCGGCCATCCTTAAGCATGACCAATATCTGGTCGTCTCCGTCGAACTCGCCAAGGTACTTACCTTGCCCGTCATAGTTAAGGCGCTTGATGTCACTGTCGAACCAAACCTTTCTGCCACCCAAAGTGCTGCTGCCATGACTCTTGAGCGTCACCTTGCTCACCTCTATCTTGGTCAGGATATTGCCTCGGCTGCCTCTGCCCTTAATGACTATCTCGCTGAAGTCCTGATCGAAGAATACCTTCTTCAACTTTGGATTGGGCCTGAGGGCAACCTTCACCACTTCGGCCTCGCCATTGGGATTGGCTGTAAAGTAAAGCACCTTGGAGCCTGGATTGCCTTGTGTGAGGTCGTACTCTCGGTCGCGTATCACGGCAGGGACATTAAAACGCTTGATGTAGCTGATGCCTGTCTTGCCATCACGATAGACGGCATTGTAGATGGTGCGCTCGTCGTTCTTGCGGAAGACGGCAATATGAATGACCTCTGCCTTCTTCTTCTCCTTCTTGCTCCGCTCTGTCTCTCCGATGAAGAGTTTGTCGGCAATGTGGACTATCTTATAGGTACCGTCTCTGTAGAAGATAATGACATCGTCTATGTCTGAGCAGTTCGATACGAACTCATCCTTCTTCAATGAGGTGCCGATGAAGCCATCTTCCCTGTTGATGTAGAGCTTCTCGTTGGCCTCCACGACCTTGGCTGCCGCAATGGTGTCGAAGTTGCGTATCTCTGTCAAGCGCGGATGGTCCTTGCCATACTTGTCCTTGATGAAGCGGAACCAGTCGCAAGTCACCTCGACCATATTCTTCAGTTCATGGTCTATCTGCTTTATCTCCTTCTTGATGGCAGCGATGTTCTCGGCAGCCTTATCTTTGTTGAACTTCAGGATACGCGCCATCTTGATGTCCATCAAGTGCAGGATGTCGTCCTTAGTCACCTCACGAACCATCTTTGGATAGTATGGCGTCAGCCTTTGGTCAATCCATTCGCAGGCGGCATCCATTGTCTTTGCCTGCTCGAACTCCTTGTCCTTATAGATTCTTTCTTCGATGAAGATTTGCTCGAGGCTGGCAAAGTGCAGGCTTTCCATCAGCTCGCCGCGGCGGATGAGACGTTCCTGCCGGAGCAGTGCCAGCGTATTGTCTACGCTTGCACGAAGCACATCACTTACCGAAAGGAACTGTGGCTTCCTGTCCTGAATGACGCAGCAGTTCGGCGAGATGCTTATCTCACAGTCCGTGCAGGCATAAAGGGCATCGATTGTCTTGTCGCTCGAAGCACCCGGAGTCAGGTGAATGAGTATCTCGGCAGAGGCAGCCGTCAGGTCCTCCACGTTTCTTATCTTTATCTTGCCGCGCTCGTTAGCCTTCAGGATGCTGTCGATGAAGGTGCTTGGCTTGGAGGCTGTGCCGGTTGTCTTGCCGTAAGGTATCTCCGTAATGGCCAGCGTCTTATTGTCTCGCTTCTCTATCTTTGCACGAACGCGCACTGACCCGCCTCGCTGGCCGTCGTTATACTTAGAGACATCTATGCTGCCACCTGTCGGGAAGTCTGGGAAGAGATGGAACTCCTCGCCATGAAGATAGCTGATGGCAGCATCGCATATCTCGACAAGGTTGTGGGGAAGTATCTTGCAGTTCAGGCCGACGGCAATACCTTCGGCACCCTGAGCAAGGAGCAAGGGGAACTTGACTGGCAATGCCACCGGCTCCTTGTTCCTGCCGTCGTAGCTCCACTTCCATTCGGTAGTCTTGGGATTGAATACCACATCCAAGGCGAACTTGGAGAGGCGGGCTTCTATGTAACGGCCTGCAGCAGCATCGTCGCCCGTAATGATATTGCCCCAGTTGCCTTGGCAGTCTACAAGCAGATCCTTCTGGCCAAGCTGTACCAAGGCGTCCTTGATGCTGGCATCGCCGTGGGGATGGAACTGCATCGTATGGCCCACGATGTTCGCCACCTTGTTGTATTTCCCATCATCCATCCGCTTCATGGAATGCATGATGCGACGCTGCACAGGCTTGAAGCCATCGGCAATATGTGGCACGGCACGTTCCAGGATTACGTAGGAAGCATAATCCAGGAACCAGTTCTGATACATCTGGTTCAGGTGATGCGTAATGCCGTCACCGGTCCATTGCCCGAGGTCCGATGCCTCTCGTCCCTCCTCGCTCGTCAGTTGTCCTTCGTCTGTTGTCTGCTGTTCGTCGTCCGTCATTTGTATGCTTGGTGTCATTTAACCCGACAAAGATAGCGTTTTTCCGGAAGATACGCAAGCGAAAGGCCACAAACTTTCCGAAGAGAAGACAAAAAATCACCTGTAGAACTTAGGACGGGGCCTGAAGGCATCCTCATAATGGTCAATCCTGCTCGCATCATCGTCGTATATGATGCCGATGACGTCGAAACGAGAGCGAAGGTCAATACGATTGGCCTTGAGGTAAGAATCAGCAGCCATGACGATGCGTCGCTGCTTGCGGTCGTCCACAGCAGAAATAGGCGTCGTGGCAGAACCCACCTTGCGCGTCTTAACCTCCACGAACACAACCACATCTTCCTTCGTAGCTATGATATCAAGCTCCTTGCGTCCACGGTTCGTCCAGTTGCGCTCCAAGATGAAATAGCCCTGCTCCTGCAGGAAACGCACTGCCATATCCTCACCCTTCCTACCTAAATCATTATGCTGAGCCATGATACTAACCTTTATCACGGCAAAGATAGCAAAAACTTGGCAAACGGCAAAGGAATTGCCATAACCAATGACGAAAATCACAAGGATTATCCTTGCTGTCCGCTAAAAGCAGCAATAATCCTTTCATTTCTTCATTCTTTCATTCCTTCTATCCCCTCCTTCTTTCATTTCTTCATTATTTCATTCTTTCATTCCTTCCCAGATGGAGTGCTTGCAGGTTCATGAATATTCAATTGCAGGTTCATGATGCTGCAATTGCATCATCATGAACCTGCAAAGAACCCATTATGCTACGTCGGCTGACGCGGCT
>CAJOLC010000032.1 GCA_905235305.1 uncultured Bacteroidaceae bacterium
GCAGCCATACGCCTTGCTGCCCATCCGACGTTCCTTCCTGATGCACACCTACCTCACGCGCTCCGGCTTTGCATGGGGCAACCTCTACTGGTGGTTCCTCCTTGTTCCCTTCGGCCTCATCGCCATCGCCGTGCCTTTGGGATGGATGGCTTTCATCGGGTGGATGCTTGGATGGTGGCTGCTCTGCATAGCCAACGGATATGCCTATCTCTTCTGCCGAGCACTCATTATGAAGCACATGGCATGGTTGCTTCTGCCTCTTGCCATTCACGGAGCCTTGCTTGCCATCATGCTCGTGCCAGAGAAAGACCCACTCGACATGCCGTGCACACTCTTGATGTACGACTTCCTCCAATGGAAGTTGTGGCCCTTCCTCCTGGTTGGTGCTGCAATTGCTCTCCTCTATTGGGCGAACTACAAGCTGCAGATGGGAATGGTTCACGACGAAGTGGGCAAGAAGGAAGAAAAGGAAATCAAGCACGCCACACAGCTCAACTTCCTGAACCGCTATGGCAAGGTGGGAGAATACCTTAAGCTCGAGGTGAAGCAACGTATGCGCAACAAGACCGTAAGGATGAGCTTCTTCGTAGGCATCGGCATGATGGTGGTCTTCAGCGTCATCATGTACTTCAGCGACGTCTATGACAACAGCTTCATGCGCTCGTTCATCTGCCTCTACAACTACATCATCCTGGGCATGATGACGCTCATCACCATCATGTGTTACGAAGGAAACTACATCGACGGATTGATGAGCCGGCGGGAAAGCATCCTGCAACTGCTCACGGCAAAGTACTACTTCAACGTCCTCCTGCTCTTCATTCCGCCCATCATCCTGCTTCCGCTGATGATCATCGGCAAGATGTCGGTCTGGATGAACTTAGGATACATGCTGCTTACCGCCGGTGTGCTCTATCCGCTCCTCTTCCAACTGGCTGTCTATAACAACAACACCTTGCCTATGAACACGAGGCTGACGAGCAAGCAGGGCAATACGACACAGATGGTCAGCATCGTCATCCTCTTCCTGCCAATAGGATTGGAGAAAGCTGCTACAGCTCTGCTTGGCGAGCCGTGGGGCTATGTGCTACTTGCCGTGATAGGACTGGCTGGCGTCGCCACACATCAGCTCTGGCTCCGCAACGTCTATACGCGCTTCATGGCTCGACGTTATAAGAATATGGAAGGCTTTCGTGCCTCACGAAACTCGTAAAACAAACAGATTATGGATATCATTATAAAAGACCTCAAGAAGACATTCGGCGAAAAGGTTGCCGTAGATATACCTGAACTGACCATCCACAGCGGAGAGCTGCTGGGATTGGTAGGCAACAATGGTGCAGGCAAAAGCACACTCTTCCGTCTCATCCTCGACCTCATCAAGGCCGACACGGGAACGGTTCACATGAAAGGCACAAACGTTGAAGTTAATGTTGCCGAAACAGAAGTTTGGAAGGACTGGACCGGTGCCTTCGTCGATGAGAGTTTCCTCATCGACTACCTCACGCCCGACGAGTACTTCCAGTTCATAGCACGTCTGACAGACACGAGCGACGAGCAGTTGCAGGCTTTCCTTTCACAGCACCAGAACTTCATGGCCGACGAACTTGCCGGGCAAAAGAAGCTCATCCGAACGCTCAGTGCAGGCAACAAGCAGAAGGTCGGCATCATGGCTGCCATGCTTCTCCAGCCGAAAGTGCTCATACTCGACGAACCTTTCAACTTTCTCGACCCCAGTAGCCAAAACGCTATCAAGCACCTTTTACAGAAGTACAACCAGCAAACCGGCGCCACCATACTCGTCAGCAGCCATAACCTTCAGCACACAGTCGATATAAGCGGACGTATCGTACTGCTGGAGCACGGCAAAGTCATACAAGACATCGACAACCGCGAAAAACAGGCACAGACCATACTTGAAAACTACTTCGAGATAAACGATTGAAGAATTACAACAATAACTTTTTACATACAATTATGAAAAAACTCGTTACCACCCTCATCTTATCAAGCTTCTGCATCGCACTTTCGGCACAGAAAGACCTGCGCATCCTCAACCATCTCTCCATCGGCGCGGAAGTCGGTACATTGGGATGGGGCATAGATGCTTCGATGCCTGTCACGCCCTTTGTTGATGTTCAAGCAGGATTCAGCATGTTTCCACGCGTCACCTATAGTGCGACCTTGGGTACGAACATGGATATTGATGGACTCGAAGAGCTCGATGAGTTCAAGATGAAAGGCAAAGTACTGATGAAAAGCGGCAAAGTCCTCGTCAACTTCATGCCCATTCCGATGGTGACAGGTTTTCATATTACCGCAGGTGCATACTTTGGCAATGGAGACATCATGGGCCTTGACCTTGATAGCAATATGCCGGCAGCCATCGCAGATTACAACGCTACTCATCCCGACGATCCAATCGGCTTGGAACTTGGCGACTACTTACTCACTCCCGATAGCAAAGGTAGGATAAGCGGCAGGCTAAAAGTAAAGAAAGTAAAACCATATGTTGGCATCGGCATAGGTCGAGGCGTACCCAAGAAACGTATAGGCTTCAAGTTCGATGTCGGATGCGTGTTTTGGGGTAAACCCTCCGTCTATTGTAACGACGAGATGATATTGGACACGGACGTGGACGGAGATGGTGGAAAAGTGTTGAAACTCGCCACAAAGTTAAAAGTCTATCCAGTCTTGAATTTCCGTGTTTGCGGAAAAATATTCTGACACATGATTAACTTCCATCAAAGTTTAACTCTCCTATTTATCTTCATAGCAGTCTCCAGCTATCTATTCTCTGATTACTGTAGGCATCGCAATATGCTTCTCGATCATTTTCATGATATATCTGATAAATCCTATAAAATAACCTTTTCATTATGGAATTAGCAACAAAATACAATCCCTCGGAAGTCGAGACGAAGTGGTACGAATACTGGACGAAGCACAGGCTCTTTGCGAGCAAGCCCGATGGACGCGAACCCTACACCATCGTCATTCCGCCACCTAACGTGACGGGCGTTCTCCACATGGGGCACATGCTCAACAATACCATTCAGGACATCCTCATCCGAAAGGCTCGCCTCGACGGAAAGAATGCCCTTTGGGTGCCTGGCACTGACCACGCCTCAATTGCTACGGAGGCCAAGGTGGTGAACAGGCTGGCCGAGCAAGGCATCAAGAAGCGTGACCTCACTCGCGAAGAGTTCCTGAAGCACGCCTGGGCTTGGACAGAGGAACACGGCGGTATCATACTGAAGCAGCTTCGCAAGCTAGGTGCCAGCTGCGACTGGGACCGCACGGCCTTTACCATGGACGAAAAGCGCAGTGAAAGCGTGATGAAGGTCTTCTGTGACCTCTACGACAAGGGCCTCATCTATCGTGGTCTGCGCATGGTCAACTGGGACTCAAAGGCTCAGACGGTGCTTTCCACAGAAGAGGTCATCTACAAAGACGAGAAGTCGAAGCTCTATTATCTGAAGTACTACCTTAATGACCCTAAAGACCTGAAGAACCTTGATGCCGAGGGCAACGTCATACACAAAGATGCCAAGGGCTACTATGCCGTGGTTGCCACTACGCGTCCCGAGACCATCATGGGCGACACGGCCATGATCAATCCCAAAGACCCGAAGAACCAGTGGCTTCGTGGGCAGAAAGTCATCGTGCCACTGGTAGGCCGCGTCATTCCAGTCATAGAGGACAGGTATGTTGACATCGAGTTCGGCACAGGCTGCCTGAAGGTGACGCCTGCCCACGACGTGAACGACTACCAGCTCGGCAAGACACACAACCTGGAGACCATCGACATCTTCAATCCCGACGGCACCATCTCCGACCAAAGTCCGCTCTACATTGGGATGGACCGCATGGATGTGCGCAAGCAGATTACCAAGGACCTCGAGGCTGCAGGCCTGCTCGAAAAAGTGGAAGACTACGAGAACAAGGTTGGCTACAGCGAGCGCAACATGGACACAGCCGTAGAGCCAAGGCTCTGCAAGCAATGGTTCCTCTCCATGAAGCACATGGCCGACATTGCCTTGCCGCCAGTCTTGGAGGGAAAACTCAAGTTCCATCCAACGAAATACGTCACTACCTATCGCAACTGGCTTGAAAACATCCAGGACTGGTGCATCAGTCGTCAGCTTTGGTGGGGACACAGGATTCCTGCTTACTTCATAAGCCCCCTCCCAACCTCCCCCGATGGGGAAGAGGAAGAACGCTTCGTAGTAGCTCTCACCAAAGAAGATGCCTTGAAGAAGGCACAGGAGAAGTTCGGCGCGCACATCACCATGGATATGCTACACCGCGACGAGGACGCTCTCGACACATGGTTCTCCTCTTGGCTGTGGCCCATCAGCCTCTTCGACGGCATCAACAATCCAGGTAACGAAGAAATCAACTACTACTACCCCACAAGCGACCTCGTGACAGGCCCCGACATCATCTTCTTCTGGGTTGCCCGAATGATAATGGCCGGTGAGGAATACATGGGCGACATACCTTTCAGGAACGTCTATTTCACAGGTATTGTCCGCGACAAGCTCGGCAGGAAGATGAGCAAGAGCCTCGGCAACTCGCCCGATCCTCTGAAGCTCATCGACACCTACGGTGCCGACGGCGTGCGCATGGGCATGATGCTGGCAGCTCCAGCCGGTAACGACATTCTCTACGACGACGCACTCTGCGCCCAAGGCCTTGCCTTCTGCAACAAGATGTGGAACGCCTTCCGACTCGTCAAAGGCTGGGACATCGATGCTGACATCGCTCAGCCAGAGGCTAACAAGACTGCGTTCCAGTGGATGCAAGCCAAGCTGAACGCCACATACGCCGAGATAAACGACCTCTACAGCAAGTATCGTCTGAACGAAGCACTGATGGCTGCCTTCAAGCTCTTCACAGACGAGTTCAGCGGTTGGTACCTCGAAATGATAAAGCCAGCCTACCAAGCTCCCGTGGATGCCCATACGCTTCAGGCCACACTCGACATCTTCGACCAGCTTCTGCACATCATCCACCCCTTCATGCCCTTCATCACGGAAGAACTCTGGCAACACATTGCAGAAAGGAAAGACGGCGAATCGCTCATGGTGTCGGTCTTCAAGACAGCTGCTCCGACACAAGAAGACGCCGAACTCATCAAGAAGGTCGAAGAGATGAAGCAGATAGTGAGCGGCGTCCGGGCAGTGCGTCAGAGCAAGAACATCTCGCCTCGCGAACCCTTGGCACTGCAAGTGACCGGCAGCGCAAAGAACGGCGTAACAAGCATTCCCGAGTTTGCAGCCATCATCACTAAGCTTGCAGGACTCAGCCAGATAGAGAATGTGGCAGAGAAAAGCGAAGGAACTCAAGCCTTCCTTGTCGGCACAGACGAATACGCAGTGCCCCTGGGTAGCTTGATTGACGCAGATGCCGAGCGCACGAAGGCCGAAGCGGAGATAAAGCGTCTGCAAGGCTTCATGGCAGGCATTGAGAAGAAACTGCAGAACGAACGCTTCGTGCAGAACGCTCCGGCACAAGTCGTCGAACTGGAACGTAAGAAACTTGCCGACGCACAAAGCAAAATCGCAGCCCTCGAAGCAACGATAAAGTCCCTCGGATAACATATATCTATAAACAAGCTACAGACATGAAAGCAAAGTATCTGAGCCTTCTTCTTGCAGCAACACTTGTCGGCCAGACACCCGTCTTGGCCGCTCAAAAGCAAGAGAAACAGAAGACTGAACAAGCGAAGAAAGGCAAACGCAAGCTCTTCGGCAAGAAAAAGAAGAACCAGCCGGCACCCAAAGACAGCGCTAAGGTAGAAAAGCCAAGCATCGACAGGCATGGACTCTTCCATGTTACAAAGATGAAGGGCGATTGGTTCTTCACAATTCCCGACTCCCTCGTCGGCAGAGAATTCCTGACGACGACGCGCTACACTGCTACACCTTCGAACAGCGGAAAGTTCGGCGGCGAGATGGTTAACGGCAAGACTGTCTATTTCGAAAGTGCCCCGGACGACCGCTTGCTGCTTCGTGCCAGCCTTCTCATCAATTATGCCGACACGACGCAGAACATCAACCGAGCCATCACCATCAGCAACGAGAACCCCATCATCGGCTCGTTCAAGGTGGAAAGCCACAAGGACGGTGCCTACAAGATAAAGGTCAACGAGTTCTTCAACGCAGACAATCCGGCCATCGGGCTGCCGAAGAGCGTCAAGGACGGCTTCGGACTTCAGGGACAACTTGGCGATGGCACCTTCATCGAAGACATCAAGTCCTTCCCCCTCAACACCGAAGTCAGGCTCGTAAAAACGTTTTCCGGCAACGGAAACACGCTCGTGACGAACCGAACTACAGGCCGAACTACCATCGGACTCAACATCAGTTTCATCCTCCTGCCTGAGAAACCGATGATGCGACGCTACTACGATCCGCGAGTAGGCTATTTTACTGACCAATTCACTAACTACACAGACGATCAGCAACGCGTGGAAGGCAAGCAATTCGTCACGCGTTGGCGACTGGAACCGCGTCCCGAAGACGTAGAGAAGATGCGTCGCGGCGAGCTTGTAGAGCCGGTTAAGCCCATCGTTTATTACATCGACCCGGCCACACCCAAACAATGGCGCAAGTATCTCATCATGGGTGTCAACGACTGGCAGGCAGCGTTTGAGCAGGCAGGTTTCAAGAACGCCATCCGGGCAGAAGAGTGGCCCGAGAACGATTCCACCATGAGCATGGAAGACGCTCGCTACAGCTGTATCCGTTATCTGGCAAGTCCCATTGAGAATGCCTACGGCCCGAATGTTCACGACCCACGCACCGGCGAGATTCTGGAAAGCCACATCTGCTGGTATCACAACGTGATGAGCCTTGTCCACAACTGGTACATGGTGCAATGCAGCAGTATCGACGAGGCGGCTCAGAAGATGAACTTCGACGAAGAACTGATGGGTCAGCTCATCCGCTTCGTGTCGAGCCATGAGGTGGGACACACGCTCGGCCTTCGCCACAACTTCGGCAGCAGCTCCACAGTGCCGGTTGACAGCCTCAGGGACAAGGCATGGGTGGAAGCCAACGGACACACTCCGAGCATCATGGACTACGCTCGTTTCAACTATGTTGCGCAGCCGGAGGACGGCATCGAACACGTCGGCATCTTCCCACGCATCAATGATTACGACAAATGGGCTATAAAATGGGGTTACACGCCGATGCTTGGGGCGAAGGATGAAGACGAGGATCACCGTCTGCTCGAACCCATGACGGCCTCGGCACAGCAGAACAAACGCCTCTGGTGGGGTGACGGAGAAAGCTCTCAGGGGCGTCTCGACCCTCGACGACAGACGGAAGACCTCGGCGACGACCCTGTCAAGGCCAGTTACTATGGCATTCTGAATCTGAAGAGAGAGCTCGTCAAGCTGCCGGAATGGACGTTGGACAACGACAAAGACCTCTATTGGAACGACATCGAAGTGATGTACGGGCAAATCCGAACGCAGTTCCTCCGCTACATGGGACACGTCACTCGCAACATAGGTGGCTACTGCATCAACTTCCAACCGAAAGGGTCGAACGAGGATGTTTATGTGCCGCAGCCACTCGACAAGCAAAAGGCCGCGCTCAATTTCCTCAATGAGCAAGTGCTGACGGAACCCATCTGGCTTCGTGACGTGAGCTATGCACGTCGTCTCAACTCTAATCCGCAGAACCTCACGAACTATGTCGGGGAGACTGTCGTGACGAACCTGATGAACCGCCTTGATGCTCTCAACGACCTCTACAAGCCGCAGGCGTTCCTTTCCGACCTCACCAAACTTGTCTTCACAGAACTGGACAACAGGAAGACGGTAACGCCGTACCGACGTGCCTTGCAGAACACGATGTTCACACGACTAAGCCTTGCCTACAACAGTGGCAATCAGGAATCTCGTCCTGCTGTGTTATACACGTTGCAACAGCTTGAGCGCAAGACCAAGACTGCCAAGGAGAATGCTGCCGACGCAGAGAGTCGCGCACACTGGGCAAGCCTTTACGACCAGATTGGGAGACTGCTCACGTGGAAGTAAAAGCGAAGGGCAAGCTTCAGACGAGGCTTGTCCTTTTCTTTTATGCCTGTGTCGATAGCGAAGTAAGCACGCTTAGTTGGTGAATTAAGCACGCTTAGTTGGCGAAGTAAGCACGTTTAGTTGGCGAAGTAAGCACGTTTAGTTGGCCGACTTCACATATCAGAACCTCAGGTCTGCCCAGTGCGGATTGTGGTCGGAAAGCATGGCATCGGGGCGGGGAGCTTCGATGTGGGTGCGCTTCACCTTGACGGTTGGCGTGATGAAGATGAAGTCAATCTTCTCGGCTTCCGATGGAGAGATGCGGCAAAAGCTGTGCCAAGTGTAGTTGACGCCCGTATGCTTGGCTTTCGCATGACGGGAATCGAACATACGGAACTCGTCTGTAACCATCGTCTTGTAGGCTTCGTCGTCCTCCGTCACGTTGAAGTCGCCCGTCACGACGGCAGGCCGGTCGCCCACTATCTCCTGTATCTTGCGCATGATGAGCTTGGCACTCTCCCTGCGAGCCTTCACGCCGACGTGGTCGAAGTGTGTGTTGACGGCCATGAAGACCTTTCCCGAACGCTTGTCACGCAGCTTGGCATAGCTTGCGATGCGTTCCAGGGCAGCGTCCCAACCCTTTGAGCCGGCCACGTCGGGCGTTTCGCTCAGCCAGAAATTACCCTTTTCCAAGACCTCGAACTTGTCTTTGCGGAAGAAGACAGGCGCGTATTCTCCCTTAGTTTTGCCGTCGGTTCTGCCCACGCCAACATAGTCGTATTCGGGAAGACGGGCTATCAAGTCCTCCAACTGGACGTGCAGGACTTCTTGCATACCAACGATGTCGATGTCGTTTTCCTTGATGTAGTCGGCCACTCGGTCGCGCCTGACGTCCCATCCCCACCCTTCTTTGTCATCGACGGCGGTTTTGAGACGGATGTTGAACGTACACCATCTGAGCTTGGCAGGCTTTCCTTTCGGGGCGGAGAGACACACAAGGGGGAACATCACAGCAAGCAGAAGAATCAGACTCTTTCTCATAATCGGTTTGGTTTGTCAAGCACAAAATTACAAAATAATCTGCAACACTCACTACTAATCCAAACTTTTTTTATACCTTTGTATTGTGAAATCGTCAGATATGACGAATAGCGAAAGCTTCAGACTTGTAAAAAACTGATACGAAAGATGAATAAGGTAATGCTGATAGGCAACGTTGGAAGAGACCCTGAAGTCAAGTACGTCGATGCAGGTGTCTGTGTGGCAAGCGTCCGACTCGCTACGACGGAACGCGGATATACGTTGCAGAACGGGACAGAAGTGCCGGAGCGTACCGAATGGCACAACGTTGTGCTGTGGCGCAAACTGGCAGAAGTGGTCGAGAAATACGTACACAAAGGCGACAAGCTCTACATCGAAGGACAGATTCATACACGCACCTACGACGACCAGAACGGCATTCGTCGCAGCGTAACGGAAATTTGGGCAGAGTCCTTAGAGATGCTCTCGCCCAAGCCCCAAACGTCGGGACAGACGCAGAATCCATAAGGCTTCCGGGACATGTTCAATTGGCAAGAGTTAATCGACCAGATTTGTACCGTCAGCGTCCACATGCCTTCGGCAGGCGTATGGATAGCTTTCGGCATTGTTTTCGTACTGCTCCTGTGCTCGGGCTTCGTTTCAGCAAGCGAGATAGCCTTCTTCAGCCTTACGCCTAACGACAGGAGTGCCATCGAGGAGGGTGAACATAAGGCCGACGAGAAAGTGTTCTCGCTCCTGGAGGACAGCGAGCGTCTGCTCGCCACCATCCTTATCAGCAACAACTTTGTGAACGTCGCCGTCATCATCATCCTGTATTTCTGCTTCGAGAACACCATCGACTTCGGCCAGGCTATATGGCTCGAGTTCCTCGTCATGACAGTGCTCCTCACCTTCCTGCTCTTGCTCTTTGGCGAGATAATACCCAAAATCTACAGTGCCCAACATGCCCTTGCCTTCTGCCGGTTCGCCGCTCCGAAGCTACAAGTACTGAGCAAGCTGTTCTGGCCCCTAAGTAAACTGCTCATCCGGAGCAAAGTCATTACGAAACGACTGGCAAACCACGATGAAGATATGCTGACAGTGGATGACCTGGAGAAGGCTATGGAGCTGACAGACAAGAAGGACATTGCCGAGGAAAGCAACATGCTCAAGGGCATCATCCGCTTCGGAGGCGAGATGGTGAAAGAGATCATGACGAGCCGCGTCGATATTGTCGACCTCGACATAAAGGACTCCTTCAAAGACGTGCTTGCCTGCATCGTGGCAAACAACTATAGCCGAATCCCCGTCTATCAGGACTCTCAGGACAACATAAAAGGCATCCTCTACATCAAGGACCTGCTGCCCCACCTCGGGAAACCACAGGGGTTCCGCTGGCAGACACTCATCCGTCCGGCCTACTTTGTGCCTGAGACGAAGATGGTGGACGACCTCCTGCGCGACTTCCAAGCAAACAAGGTACACATCGCCATAGTTGTCGACGAGTTCGGAGGCACCAGCGGCATCATCACGATGGAGGATATCCTGGAGGAAATCGTGGGTGAAATCAACGATGAATACGATGATGAGGAGAAACCCTATCAGCGTCTCAACCAGAACACCTACATCTTCGAGGCAAAGACACTCATGTCCGACTTCACGAAGATACTTGGTGTCGACGACGATTATTTCGAAAACATCGAAGGGGAAGCCGAGACCTTGGCAGGCTTGTTGCTGGAGATTAAGGGAGAATTCCCCGTTCAAGGCGAACGAATAGAGTACAAGCGCTTCACCTTCGACGTACTTGACGTTGAGAAGCGGCGTATTGTAAAGGTCAAGGTAATCGTCCATAACGACTGAAAAAAACTGCCGCGCTTCCCAACATGGCATAGTGCGTTGTTTGAACATACATGTATGTGCAATTGAATATTCATGAACCTGCAATTGCAGCATCATGAACCTGCAAGCAACACATACTGATACATCACCGAAACAGGAGTGGAAGGTCGTGCCACGAACCGTAATAAGTCGAGCCACGGGGTATGGAGACGAAAAAGCCCGACGCAACTGCATCGGGCCTTGACCATTATTGATGTTTCTTGTCTTCCTGTAAGCCTTGGGCGCTACAGCCTTACACAGGACCTTACTGCTTTGTATTGAGCAGGCGGTCTATCTCGCTGAACTCTTCGCCGAGATTTAGGTTGAGATAGATACGATACAGCGGCGAAGCCCACCGATCCATCTTTTCCGGCTGCAACCGACGTACCATTTCCATACACGGACGCGCCTGCCGATACAGATCCTGTATCTTCTTCTTGTCCGCAGCAAACTGAGGATTCAGGGCATCCTTACAGGCTGATTCCTGAGCAATCACCGCCATATTCAGATAAGCAAGGCCTTTATTGTAATGGGCATCAGCAAAGTCTTGCTGAATAGCGATACAACTGTCTGCAAGGGCTATGCAGGAATCATATCTCTCCTCAGACAAGTAACTCTTCGACTTGGCATAATAATATATCGGCTTATTGCCAACCTGTGCAATGAGTCTGTCGGCTAATTGCCGCTCGACATCGAACTGTCTGTGACGATTGCACCAGTCAGACAGCTGCACGAAGAACCAATCGTGGCGAGGATACTTGACGACTCCATCCTTGAGGGAAGCAAGCCAAGCCGAATCATTGCCCAGAGCTCCATAGGAACGAACCTTATATTCCTGCAGGATAGCAGCCGTAGATGGGTCGGAATACGATATTGCAGCATCGGCATGCTTGACAGTCCCTTCATAGTTGTCCACGAGGAAAGCAGAGAGCGTTGCCCAAAGCGTAGAGCTCGAATCAGGCGAGATGGAACAATAATTGTCGAAGAAAGGATAGGCCGCAGCGTAATTCTTCTTCGCAAGGAAGAACTTCCCTCCACCCATAATGTTGCGAACGTGCTTGAGACGCAAGGATTGTGTTTGCTTACGATAAACAGGATGCTGATTGCCCTTGGCATCCGGAAGGACATCCACACTGTCGCAAAGGCGAAGCTGACCATACATGTCGCACAGCTTATTGAAGAACTTCGCCGTGTCGTAAGGCTGCTTCAGGTAAGCCTTCCGGTTCTCGACGGCATTGACCGACTCCTCAAGTAAGGCAGCATAATAGTAAATCTTTGCCTTATGCCTGTTCTGGAGTTCAGGACGGCTCAATGCTCCAAGCAGAGCATTACGAGCAGCGTCCTGGTCTCTCATGTTCTTCACTGCAGTCCTTGCATTCTTGCAGAGCTTCGAAAGCTTTTCCTGCTTCGGCTTATCGGACTTCTCTTTCTTGGCAGGACTGACTGTCAGGAAAGCCGGGAACAAGAACGTAAGGAACAACACCCACCTCATAACAAGCTTCTGAACTTTTTACAGGAGTTTATCCATCTCGGCAGCCTTCGCAGCCTGACCGGTAACTGAATAGCACTGACGAAGCTCGAAAGCCCACTTCATAGGTTCGTCGGGTGCGCACTCACGTGCCTTCTCGAAGAAAGGAATGGCTTCTCCGAAGAGAGTCTTAGTCTTCTCGAGAGCCTTCTTTGCCTCTGTCTGGTTCTTGATAGAGCTTATCGTGGCATTGAGGGCAAGGGCCTGACGATACTTACAAAGTCCGCACTGATACCATGCGTCGTAGTAATCGTTCTTGATTTCCGTACACTTCTTGTAGGTCTCGAATGCTTCGTCGTACTTCTCACTTTCGAAATACTTGAAAGCCTTACCATACTGAGCAATAAGCACATTGGGGTCTTTTGCCAACAACTCGTCCACGTAGGGCAACATAATATTGGCATCGGGGCCGCTTTCCTTTTCTTTCTTAAGGTAATAGGCAATAAGCATCTGAATGTAAGTCTCGTTGGCTGATGGCTCGCTTATGGTAACTTCACGGACCTTATTTGCCCAGGCAACTGTATCACCACGTTCACGATAGGATTCAATCATCACATTCTTGGTGGCTTCTGCATTGTCCTTAAACAGCATAGCCTGTTCATAGAGTGCATCCATCTTGTCGTACTTCTTGCCTTCATGGGCTGTGTGGAAGGCGAAGAAGGCAATTTGTTCTTCAGGAATCTGGAACTTCACGAGATCAGCAACCTCAGGATAAAGGTTCCTATAGTTCATTGCTGTTTCGAAAGCTTCCAACGTCTCGTTATACTTGTCGACTTCACTGAGGAGTTGGGCTGCATAGAGGTAGAAGTTAGCACATTGTGCCAAAGCCATCTTCTTGCCCTTAAGGTAGTTCTCATTGCCCGCTTCACCTTTCGTCACCTTAGTGTTCTTCAATTCACCCTGCAGGGCAGAGGTCAGGGTCTTGAGGTTCGAATAGAAGAAAGCAGTATCAAGAGGTTCCTTGTTCTGAGATACAGTAAGCAGTACATTATTGGGGAACTGAGCGAAATCTGCATAGGTCTTGTAGGCCTCGCCAAGTTTATTTTCAGCAATGCCACCGCTCTTGAGGGCTTTGCGGACGAGGGCTTGTCCCTTCTTACATTCAGAAAGGATCTCCTCCTGTGTAGCAGCCTTTTCATTTATCTTGGCAGTGATTGCCTGATCTATCTTTTCAGCCTCTGCCATTAATGCCTTTGCCTCTTTCTGAGCAACCTTGAGAGCAGCCTTGTCAACCTGTCCCATGATGGTACCGACGCTGAGCAACAGTGCCATCGAAAGCATAATCTTTTTCATATCCTATGAATTTAAATTATAAATGTTCTTTTATACTATATTATTATTATTTACTCTTGAGCTTCCGTCTCGTCTGCGGTGTCTTCTGACTCTTCTTCGGCACGGGGAACTATGCTCAGGTGACTGATTACGTCGTTACGTTTCTTGAGTTCAATCACCTTTGTTCCCTGCGTGACACGATTCTTCGTTTCCTTGATGACATCGGCATGGAGGCGGATGGTTGTGCCGCTCTTGTTGATGATCATCAGGTCGTCGTCGTCCTTGATGACGGTGATAGCCACGAGGTAGCCCGTCTTTTCCGTGATGGCAAGCGTCTTGACACCTTTGGCATGACGGCTTGTCTTTCGGTACTCTTCAACGTCGGTTCGTTTGCCGAAGCCGTTTTCACTGAGCACCATGATGCTTTCCGTCTCGACGTCATTGATAATGCACATGCCGACCACGCCGTCGCGGGGATCGTCGTCAAGGACGATGCTCTGTACGCCGGTTGCCATGCGTCCCATCGGCCTGACCTGTTCCTCGTCGAACCGAACGGCACGTCCGCCGGCATTGGCAATAATGATTTCGTTCTTGCCATTGGTAAGCTCTACGCCGATAACCTGGTCGTCTTCACGGATGTTGATGGCATTGATTCCGTTGGAACGTATGCGGCTGTAGTCGGTAAGACGTGTTTTCTTGATGATGCCGTTCTTTGTGCAGAAGACGACAAAGTGACTTTGACAGAAGTCGGGATCACTGAGTTTGCGGATGCAAAGGCAGGCGCGGACGGCGTCGCCGGGCTCGATGTTGAGCATGTTCTGAATGGCGCGTCCCTTGCCCTGCTTGTTGCCGTCGGGAATGTCATAGACCTTCAGCCAATAGCAACGGCCGCGGTCTGTGAAGAAGAGCATCGTGTTGTGCATCGTGGCGGGGTAGATCTTCTCGATGAAGTCGTTGTCGCGTGTGGAACTTGCCTTCACGCCGATGCCGCCACGACCTTGTGCCTTGAACTCTGCCAGCGGTACGCGTTTGATGTAACCCATGTGGCTCATGGTGATAACCACTTCGTCGTCGGCATAGAAGTCTTCGGCGTTGAACTCTTCGGCACTGGGGAGTATCTCCGTGCGGCGTGGGTCGCCGTACTGTTCCTTTATTTCGATGAGCTCGTCCTTAATGACCTTGCGGCAGAGATTGTCGTCGCTGAGTATCTGATTGTAGTACTTTATCTTCTCAAGGAGTTCGTCGTATTCGTTGTGGAGGTCTTCCTGTCGGAGTCCTGTGAGCTGTGCCAAGCGCATGTCGACAATGGCTTTACTCTGCAGCTCGTCCAGTTCGAAGCGTGCTTCAAGGTTGCGTTGTGCGTCGGCAGGTGTCTTGCTGGCGCGGATGATGTGTACCACTTCGTCGATGTTGTCCGAGGCTATGATGAGTCCCTTCAGTATGTGGGCACGTTCCTCGGCCTTGCGGAGGTCGTACTTGGTGCGGCGGATGACGACGTCGTGACGGTGCTCCACGAAGTTGCTGATGAAGTCCTTGAGGGTAAGCAGCTGCGGACGTCCCTTGACGAGGGCGATGCTGTTGACGCTGAAGCTTGTCTGCAGGGGCGTCATCTTGAAGAGTTTGTTGAGGACGACGCGTGCGTTTGCGTCGCGCTTCAAGTCGATGACGATGCGCATGCCTTCGCTGTCGCTCTCGTCGTTGACGTTGCTTATGCCGTCAATCTTCTTTTCCCCGACGAGCTGCGCTATGTATTCTATGAGCTGCTGCTTGTTTACGCCGTAGGGAATCTCGCTGACGATAATCTTGTCGTGTGTGTCGCCGTTCTCTATCTCGGCCTTGGCACGGAGTACAACCCTGCCGCGTCCCGTTTCGTAAGCGTCGCGTATGCCTTGTAATCCCATAATGTACGCGCCCGTAGGGAAGTCAGGCCCCTTGACGTAGCGCATCAAGTCGTCGATGGTGAGGGCGTTATTGTCGACATAAGCCACACAAGCGTCGATGACTTCGCCCAAGTTGTGTGTCGGGATATTGGTAGCCATGCCGACGGCGATGCCTGTGGCTCCGTTGACGAGGAGGTTGGGGATACGCGTAGGCATGACGGTAGGTTCCTGCAAGGTATCATCGAAGTTGTTGGTCATATCGACCGTCTCCTTCTCCAAGTCATCCATCATGCTTTCGCCCATAAGGCTGAGGCGTGCCTCGGTGTAACGCATGGCAGCGGGGCTGTCGCCATCGACGGAGCCGAAGTTGCCTTGTCCGTCGACGAGCGTGTAGCGCATGGCCCATTCCTGAGCCATACGGACGAGGGCCATATAGACTGAGCTGTCGCCGTGGGGATGGTACTTGCCGAGTACTTCGCCGACGATACGTGCGCACTTCTTGTACGGGCTGCTGTGGAAATTACGGAGTTCCCTCATGCCGTAAAGGATGCGTCGGTGGACGGGTTTGAAGCCGTCCCTCACGTCGGGCAGGGCACGGGCTACGATGACGGACATCGAGTAGTCGATGTAACTCTTCTTCATCTCCTGCTGGATGTCCACTTTGATTATTCTCTCTTGATCTTCCATTGGATTTAGTTAGTATTTCTCAAACCTTTGGTTTGTTAGTTCATATTTCGTGTGCAAATTTACGAAATAAAATTGAAATCGGCAAATCCTGAAAGTGAAAAAAACCATAAAAAAGGCAACTGCCCCGCGGATGTTACCCGAAGGGTAGTCGTTTTGAATGCGAACCGAAAGCCGTTCCGCTCGGCGAAAAAGCCCGGCTTCCGCCCCTGCTTATTCGAGTCCCTGAATGGTGTCTTCGTTCCTGATGACTTCGATGGCGTCGGCCTGTGCCTCGCGACCGGGGACGAGTTGGAAGGTGGCTTCGCTGCGGAGGTTCTGAAACCCGGGGCCGGGCGTCCAGCGAACGTTCACGGCTTCGATGTAGCTGGCGTTGAAGTCTTCGGTGGTCTTAGCGCCCTTGGTAGCGAGTTCTACGTGGAAATCGCCAAGGTCGCCAAGGTTTACCTTGTTGCCGGCCAGGAGCTGTTCCTTCAGACAGACGACGGCGTCGGTCAAGACGCCCTTGATGGTACCCTTGGAGAAGGGCGAGTTGTGGTCGGCAATGTGCCTACAGAAGCTGTCGAACGTGAGTTTCTCGCTCATCTGTGCCGTGCCGTAGGCCTTGGTTTCGGTGATGTCGGCCTTTTTCGTACCGGGTTTGGTACTGAGGATGCAAATGCTGTAGTTAATCATGACATTAGATTTTTAAGGTTGTTAGTTGACGTTATCCTGTGTCCGAGGGGTGGAAACGTGGCGTGCTTCGTGACCGGACTAAGCGTGCCTAATTGCGCACTTAAGCGTGCTTCGTCGGCCTTTTAGCCGTGCCGTGTTCATCTTCATCGTTCACGTTACAAAGATACGAAAAATAAATGAATTGTGAAAGCTTTTTGGCAATTAATTTCATACGGAAATGAAAGTTTTTCGGGGTAAGTGGGGCAGGTGAAGATGATGTAGGAAAGTCACGGAATAAATGCCTAATTCACCTGGCAGAGATATATAATGAATTAAGGATTAATTTTTCATGTTTCCTAAGAACCATCTTCCCCTCTTCCCCTTACCTTGGATTATAAAGTGCTACACTGCAATGGCTTCATTTTGGCGTTCCAACTGCTGTCGGACTGGGTCGGCCAATACGACGGAATACTTGTTGTAGCCGTTGATTCTATGTGGTTCAAAACCAAGTGATTTCATGGCTTTGCCGATGTTGACCGTGTTGAACCCGCGACCCTGAAAGCCCCGATAGTTGAGTTCCCTCAAGAGGTCGCCCGAGCTGTAGGCTTCTGCCTTTTCGCCTTCCTTTGCCTTGCGGACGAAGGTGAGGAGCGCTTCTTCACAATCGTTGGGCAAAAGGAATTTTCGGTTGTACTGGCTTATCAAAAGACTTTCGTCATACGTGGGTTTCGGTTCGTAGCCGTGTTCGAGAAGATATAGGGCCTGCGAATAGGCGCCTTCGTAATTGAGCGGATTGGTGTAGATGTTCTTTGTGCCGACAAGGTCGATTCCGATGTAGCGGCGGTTGCCTTCCGTTTCACGAATGAACTGATGATAATTGGTCGTTGCGATGACCGAAGCCATTCGCGGTCGGGACTTGCGATAGTGACCATAAGCGTCACGAAGATTGATTTGCCCTGATGTCAAAAGGAATTTCATCGTGTTGCTTTTCGTGTCGCTGTTGATAGCTATTTCGTCGAATACGACGAGTAGGACTTCGGAAAGCGTCAAAATGGTGTCCTTATTAATGGGATCGTTTGGACTTATGGCCGTCTGATAGGCTTGTAGGCAAGGGGGCAGTATGTGTGAAGCGAAAAATGATTTTCCTATTTGTTGTGTGCCACACAAGGTGGGCATAATGGGATTGGCGTCGATTTCGCCACGCCATAGCGCCACGACGGCTACGAGCCATCGATGGAAGACGAGGTCGTAAAGTTCACGGTCGGCCATCGCGCCGAATTCCATATGTTCGAAGAAGAAGTCGTGGATATAATCAGGGTCAGATTCAGGGTTCCACGCGGGAAGCGACTTGAGCCACTCAAGGTGTGGCGCAAAGTCGGGCGCGAAATCTTCGCTGTTGACAAGCGAACGAAGTACGTTGTCCCTGACGGGAAGCCCTTGTTCGCGAAGCCTCGTCAGCATCGTGTCAACGAAGCGGTCGTCTACTTCATTCCAACATCCGCCCATTTCCTGATACTCTACTTTACCTGTCAAAGTGTTATGACGCCACTTACGGTTTTCGCGTAAATAGTTCTTGACTTCATTCATCACGCTGACGTGTTCCGTCTTGCGCTGCTCTGCGCCCATGGGTCTTCGCCCACGGGGCAGCGAGATATCAATACCATTGTCCTGTGCCTTCTTCATGAGTGTGCCAATGGTAATACTGCCACGCCCGGTGTGAAGGCAATTGTCGAACTTCGCATCGCACTCTTCGCGACGATAGTTTGGGTATTGACTGCAGATGGTGTGATAACTTTCACGCGCTGCCTCGCCAAGCGAAGCGCAAGCAAAGGTTATTTCCAACCAATCATGATAAGTAGCGGTGATGTCGATACCAGCCTCTCTGATTCGACAGGCCACGAGCTCTAAATGCTCTAGGTTCGTAAAAGAATTTTGTAACATAATAAATTTAATTTTTCTGATTAGTTAAACACTATATTTACTGTTAATAAAACATTCATTGTCCCAAGGCAGGAAGCACGCACGCGTGACGTCCTTCGTAGCGGGGTCGGTATTGATGCCGTAGTTGAAGGCAAGGTGATTGCGCATCTCGTACCATTGGTCGCGGAAATACATGCCCTCCATAGCCTCGGGCAAACGCACCACCCACTTCACGCCATTCCCCGACGGCGAAACGAAACACAACTCCGTCTCAACATACCTGTCCGCGCTCAACGCACGTTGTACGGCACGCGCCTCTTCCATCGAATCCAAGCCATCGATGTCGAGGCAGATGAAGGGCGTACGTTCCACCAAGCAATTTATCCTGCGATAGTTGAAGATACCCGAAAACGTGGCATACTCGAAGTTACGCACCTTGAAGTTGTCCCTTTGCCCTTTCGTAGCCGTAGGTATCATCGCCCGCAGTTCCTCCGTCGGCTTACGCGCGCGTTCCGATATTATATACTTATAGACCCACTCGATGGTCTGTGTCTGCTGTGACCGCTGTTGCGGACTAGCCTCCTGCTTCTCCTCGTTCCACCATCCGCAGGAAAAGATACTGAAACGCTCATTTACATTCATTTTTTCCATAATTTTATCGAACTTTTAAAGTTTTAACGGTGCAAAGGAAAGCATTTGTTCGCAAACATCAAAGCTGTACTTCATTAAGTCCATGTTACGATTTTTAACCACCTATGAAACAACAAGTTATCTGCGAAATTTAGGGACACTAAAATATTTTTTTCGACTTCTTCCTTCATAACCAAATAATAATAAGATAGTTATGAAGATATTTTTTTCCGATTTTTCCATTATTTCCAAGTATTATTGCACAAAGGTAGGCTGTTTGTGCAATAAAATTCCCACAAATAAAGCGAAACCAACAAATCCGACCCCTTAGTAGGTCGTTCTGAAGCGGTGATTGTCGTATCTGTTTGACGCCCTCGTTCGACATTAAAAAGGGAAACAATTCTCTTTCATTTTGTATTGTTCTCGCCTATTCGTAACCTTGACCTTCGGCCGAAGCTACTTTCGTTCTGAAATACTCAAATAAATTTGGTATTTCGCTCGCTTATTCGTAACTTTGCACGCGAAAATACACTTCTATGCCACTTAGACTACCTGACAGCCTGCCCGCAATCGAGTTCCTCAGGAAAGAGAACATCTTCGTGCTGGGCAACAAGAGGGCGAACGCGCAGGACATACGACCGCTGCGAATCGCCATCCTCAACCTCATGCCCCTGAAAATCACGACCGAGACGGACCTCATCCGACTCCTCTCGAACAGTCCCCTGCAGCTCGAAATACACCTGATGAAGGTCAAGGCACACACAAGCAAGAACACGCCAATTGAACACATGCAGACCTTCTACCGCGACTTCGAGGAAATGCGGCACGAGAAGTTCGACGGCTTCATCATTACAGGAGCCCCCGTGGAACACCTCGACTTCGAACAGGTCACCTATTGGGACGAGCTCTGCGACATCTTCACATGGGCACGCACACACGTCACCTCTACCCTCTATATCTGTTGGGCAGCACAGGCGGGGCTCTATTACCACTACGGCATACCCAAGTACCCTCTGCCGGAAAAGATGTTCGGCATCTTCCCACAAGTACCGCTCGTACCGCGTCTGCCCATCTTCCGTGGCTTCGACGACATATTCTACATGCCCCACAGCCGACACACGGAAATCCGCAAGGAGGACATTCTGAAGGTGCCCGAACTAACGCTTATCGCCGAAAGCCCCATCAGCGGAGTGACGATGGTGATGGCACGCAACGGGCGGGAAATCTTCATCACCGGACACTCTGAATATTCGCCCATGACGCTCGACAATGAATACAAGCGTGATCTTGGGAAAGGCCTGCCCATCCAAAAGCCACGGAACTACTACCGGGACGACGACCCGCAGAAAGAGCCGCTCGTCACCTGGCGAGCCCACGGAAACCTCCTCTTCCAGAACTGGCTAAACTACTATGTTTATCAGGAGACGCCATACGACATCAACGAAATCAAATAAGAGACTCACCTGAGTGAAATGGCAGCGGAACAAGTGGAGAGCAAGCGAGAGAGGCAAGAAAGCGGGCATCCTATCGAGCTCCTTTCCCCTGCCCGTAACCTGGAATGCGGAATCGCAGCCATAGATCATGGAGCAGATGCCGTCTACATCGGGGCACCTCGTTTCGGGGCAAGGGCTGCCGCAGGCAATTCCATCGAGGACATTCAGAAGTTATGTGACTACGCACGACCTTTCGGAGTAAAGATTTACGCCACACTCAACACCCTACTCCACGAAGATGAACGCGAACAGGCTCGACTCCTTTCATGGGATCTCTATCGTGCCGGTGTGGATGCCATCATCATCCAAGACCCATGTCTTTTCGGGATGGAACTTCCCCCGATTCCTCTCCATGCGAGCACACAAATGGACAATCGGACGGAGGAAGACGTCGTCAGGCTTAACAAGCTTGGACTCAAGCAAATCGTTCTTGCGCGTGAACTTTCACTTGAACAGATAAAAGCCATCCACAACGCTGTCCCTGAAGCCTGTCTTGAAGCCTTCGTACACGGAGCTCTCTGCATATCCTACAGTGGCAGGTGCTATGCCTCGGAATACTGCTTTGGCCGTTCTGCCAACAGAGGCGAGTGTGCTCAGTTCTGCCGACTGCCCTTCTCGCTTGAGGACACTGAAGGAAACGTACTCGTCAAGGACAAATACCTGCTCTCCCTTAAAGACATGAACCGACAGGCTCACCTCGAGGAACTGATGGACGCAGGTGTCCGGAGCTTCAAAATCGAGGGAAGGCTAAAGGACATTGCCTACGTGAAGAACGTCACTGCAGCATATCGTCAGGCCATCGACGCCATCCTGAAACGACGTCCTGACTACAAACGTTCCTCTTTTGGCACAAGTACATACACCTTCCAACCGGACCTCTCCAGAAGTTTCTCGCGAGGAAGCACGGATTATTTCCTCTTCGGCCGAACAAACGACATGGCAGATCCCGACACGCCCAAAAGCAGAGGACGCATGGTGGGACACGTGAAAGAGGTCAGGAGAGACTGCATAACCGTCAGCTCCACAGAGGTCTTCAGCAATGGAGACGGACTTTGCTACTTCGACGATGACGGCAAATTACAAGGCTTCCGAGTGAACAGGGCAGAAGGCAACAAACTATATTACAACTCACCTCTCGTTAAATCTGACTTCAGAATAAGGAAGGGCGACCGTCTCTGGAGGAGTTACGACAAGCAATGGGAAGACCTCATGAGTGGCAAGACTGCCGAGAGACGAATCGCCGCCTGCTTTCTGCTTGAAGAAACAGAACAGGGATTCCGCCTGACTTTTACCTCGGAAGACGGCACCGACATCAGTAAAGAATTCGCAGCAGAGCAACAACCAGCACGCACAGACCAGACGACTTCCATAAAAGAAGTGCTCAGCAAGTTGGGCGACACACCATACGTATGCAAGGATGTCGAGATTCGCTTCTCACAACCTTGGTTCATTCCAAGAAGCACGTTGACAGAATGGAGAAGAAGTCTCATTGAAGAACTGAGCCTGAGACACAAGAGCCCATGCGTCCCCAAGGATAATCCCACGCCTCGCGATTTCACCACCCTTCAATCTTCAGCCGTCACCCCCCGACAGCCCCTCATGACATGCCGTTTCTGTCTTCGTCATGCCTGGGGACAGTGCAAAAAAGAGCATAAGAAGACTGACACCGGTAATGGGCGATGGCGTGACCCTCTCTTTCTCGTACTGAGTGATGGGCGCCGATTCCGTCTTGAGTTTGACTGCAATAAGTGTGAAATGAAACTTCATGCCACAGACAGACATAATATATAATGTGTAAACTGAACAATCAAAAATCCTCCTTTTGGACCGTTTGCATCCTCGCAAAGGTAGGCAAGTCTTCACTAGCCACATGGGGATTTTTGTTGGGAGCCATCCTTCTCTTCTCTTCTTGCTATTATCAGGAAGAGGAGACAACGCTTTATGAGGTAGGAGACAACTTCGTGCTTTCTGCCGACAGCCTCCAATTGCAGACCAGCCAACCCCTACATAATCTTCCCATAGATACTGCTTGCGAACAGCTGAACGTCTACGACAAAGACCAGATTGTCGTGGCCGAGACACTCGTCATCCCGGAAGACTCCATAGATAGTGTTTGGGTGAAGCTTGCTAGAGATCAGTTCACTATGGGTTGGGTACATCAACACGACTTCATAGAAAGCGTGGTGCCCGACGACCCAATTTCGCAGTTCATACACCTCTTCAGCATACGCCATTTGGGACTTTTCGCCATACTTTTCGCCATTTCGTTGGCAACTTTACTTTATCAGGTGTTTAGTCGAAAAAGACCTCACGTCTTCTTCTTTCGCGATATTCCCTCGCCCTACCCCACTTATTTGCTCATTACACTTGCCGCCTCTGCCCTTTTGTACGCAGGCATCCAGCACTATGTGCCCGAAACGTGGGTACTTTATTATTACCATCCCACGCTCAACCCCTTTGAACTTCCACTCATTCTGAGCCTCTTCCTGTGCTCTGTATGGGTGCTCTTAGTGCTCACGTTAGCAACGATTGAAGAGGTTTATCACCTGCTCCATGCAGGAGAAGCACTGCTCTATCTGCTTTCCTTGCTTGGATGTTGCATACTTTGTTACTTGCTCTTCACATTAGCTGCTCTGAGTCCAGGCATCAGCTACATTCTCTTTGCACTCTTTATTCTTGTCTTGCATACGCGCTATTTTCGCAATTTCAGGCCACATTTCTTGTGTGGTTCCTGCGGAAAAAGGCTCAAAAAATTGGGTAAATGCCCTTATTGCGGAGCAGAGAACAAATAAATCTGCTCATTCTCTTTACTTTTTATTAAAAAAATGTATCTTTGCGGAAAATTCCCTTCATTATGAAAAACTTTAGAACCATACTCGCCTTTACACTGATTGCAACCTCTGTCTGTGCTCAAGCCATAGAATCAGGGCAAACAGTTCGACTCGTCAAGAATGGCCGGTCGGTATTTGTGGAAAACTCATCTCTCGATGAAAACAAGAACGCAGTTCTCTGGACAGAGACCAACGTCAATGCACAACGTTGGACACTCAATGCCAAGACAAACGACACGTACTTGCTTAGCAACGACTACACAGATTTCTATCTGGCAGGCATTTCATCCGGCACATCAGGCAACGTGGGACAGGTAAACAGGTCTGCTGCCAACTCACGAGGTTCATGGGAATTTGTCCCCGTCGAAGGTACGACAGATCAATACATCATCTATCAGGGTACAACAAGGAAGTATGCTCTCGCCGCTCCTGCTGACTCCTTGATAAAGGACGGCAGTCAGCTCACAATCATCAACACTGCCGCCTCTAATCTTGACTCCACCCGCATCATCTGGACAGTGGAAGAGGTTGAGCCAATGGCGAAAGAGTTCACAAAGGACAAGCGCGACGACATGATGGAGAAGTGGAAAGCACGTGCCTACAGACAGGCAAGCACAGGCTGGGTCATTGGCAACGGCGGCTGGTGGGGCGATGCGGAGATGTTCGAAATCGTGCTCGACGCACTTGAGACAACTGGCGACCAGCAGTATGCCACGATGTTCGACAACCTCTATACGAACTTCATCGCACGCAACAAGGACACATGGTACCAGAAGGGCGTAAGTGGATATAACGAATACAACGACGACATAGCATGGATGTGCATTGCCTGCGTCAGGGCATACCTGCTCACAGGACAGACGAAGTATCGCACGACAGCCAAGAAGAACTTCGACGGCATGTTCAAACGTGCCGACTGCTACGGCAACGATTTGCTTCAATGGAAACACAACAGCGGCCAGGGCACAAACTCGTGCATCAACGGGCCTGCTGCCGTAGGTGCCTGCTACCTTGCCATTGCACAAGCAGACGAATATGAGAAGGCTCGCAAGACCTATATGGCCGAAAGAGGTGCCCTCTACGAGATGTCAAACGGCAAGCCCACGGGCAAAGTTTGGGACAGTCTCAATCAGGAAACAGGTTCCTACAACTACTGGGCATCCACTTACAACCAGGGTACTTGCCTCGGAGCTGCCATATTGCTGTACAATCATTACGGAGACAAAATGTTCAAGGACGACGCAGATGCCATCATTAACTGGACAGAGAAGAACATGGTCAACTCGAAAGGCATCATCAATTCCTGCCAGACTGTGAGCGGCGACCTCTGCGGCTTCAAGGGCATCCTGCTACGCTACATCAGGCTGTATGCCGAAAGCTTCAATGCAACGTCCCATTACGACTGGCTCGCAAAGAATGCCCTCCATGCCTGGAACAACCGCAACTCTGCCGGAATCACATCCTCTGCGTGGCTCACCAAAGCGGAGGAAGACTTCAAGCACCTCGAAGGCGGCGAGTACAAGAACTTCGGGCACGACGGCAACATGACTTGCGTCTCGGCTGCCTTCAACTGCCACCTCGGATATGTGGAGCAACATGATGCCTATGCCAAGAACGAGGCCGAAGACTTCAACTTCGTTCGCAACGCTCCTGTCACCTACAGCGACAATGAAGACGAAGACAACGGCGGCAAGGTCGGTCCCATGAGGAGCAGTAACTACATCGGATATCGACGAGTTGACTTCGGCAATAAACCCGCATCGCATATCGTACTGCGCACCAACATGACGCTAAAGTCCAATTCCATTAAGGTCTTTCTCGACCAGCCAAACACAAGGAATGGCATCCAGCTTTGCGAAATTGATGGAAATGAACTTTCTGACATCAAGGTATGGCTTACCATCGAAAAGATGATTAACCAACCTGTCACAGGTGTACACGACATATACTTCGTTTCTTCTGGCACCGGAGTCAACATCAACTGGTGGCAGTTCGAGAGTCTCAACCCTGTATATCCAGACCTTACAAATGGCAGCGGAACAATTACCCAATCCTTCGCTTCGGATAATGCCTATGCGCTTATCGACGGTGACCTCACGACTTCGTACAATGCACCAATAGATGGTAGTAATGATACGTGGATTCAATACACAAGTCCTTCGCCCATGCATCTCAATGGCTATCAGCTCTTCTCGGGAAGCGACAGTGAAGGCGACCCGAAAGGATGGACTCTGCAAGCTTCAAATGATGGCATTAATTGGGAGACGCTCCATGAAGCACCAGACACATCATTTGTTGTTCGGGCAGAACGATACTATGCAGAACTACAAACCGAGAAAGAATACACTCATTTCCGTTTGCTTTTCCAATTAAAAGAAAACCAGTCGCTGCTTTCAATCAGCGAATGGCAATTGCTCGGCAGATGCATCGATGAAGATGACCTGACTACCGACGGAGGAACAATAAACGAGGGGAACGAAGCCCTTATCGACCATGTGGGGACAACAGTCGTCACGGCTCCCATCACAGCCATTTATCATCCTAATGGCAATTACACTCTTACAGCTTACAGTATAATCGCAGATGCTGCTTCTGAGGCTCCCGTCTCTTGGAAACTTGAAGGCTCTGCCAATGGAACGACTTGGAAACTGATTGACCAACAGACCGATGCCGTATTCCCTTACGACAACTGCACCAATGTCTATCGAATCAATCCTGAGACTTCATACCTCCACTATCGCCTGACGATTACTGAAGAGGGGACTAAGATTTCGGGATGGCAACTCTTTGGTGAGTTCGACTATGGTACGTACTATGCTGACATTACAAAGATAGCAACAATCACCGCAAGCGATGGCAGTGACGCCGGGGCACTCATCGACAAGGACGGGAAAACATTTGCTACCATAACAGGAGAAATACCATATTGGGATTTGACTGTTCCCATTCCAACCAGAGCACTTGGTTTCTCGTTTGTTTGTGCCGATGATGCAGAACTCGACCCTCGAAATGTAGAACTCTACGGCATAGAAGATGATGGCACAGAAACCTCGCTCTCAAGTAAAACACCGACATTCCCAGTTCGAGGCTCTCGACTTACCTTCACCACTTCCAGCACCAAGGTCTTCAAGCAATTCCGACTTCAAGTAACGGGAGACAATGCATCTGTTCGCCTTGCCGACTTCGAACTCTATGGAGTCGCAATCGCAGAGAAGAATGCTCCACTACTTCTTACGCCGACAGATGTTAGCGCAACGGCAGCAGGACTTTCCAACACAGAACAAATCACCAGCATCTATGATGGCAGTCGCTCAACTAACTACCGAGCCAATTACACAGAGCCAATAAGCATCACATATAGCTATGCGACACCTGTTAGAGTCAACACTTACAGTATTACCGCAAGCAAGAATGAAGCGACGCGTGACCCAGCGTCATGGACACTTGAAGGTAGCAACGATGGTGAAACCTGGACATTGGTCGACCAGCAAGCTGAACAGAAATTCTCCAATCGATATACTACACAGTTCTACTTCCCCGAGACGGATGACGCCTTCAGTATCTATCGTCTTACAATTACAAGTGTGAACGGAGGGAATCAATTGCAGATTGGAGAACTGCAGCTGCTTGACATCGAAGCCTACATGGCAATCACTGACGAGACTGAATCCCTCAGCATCGACGAAGTAAGTGAGAACTATACCGTGGACTTCACGCACGACTTCAACGGACAATGGGAAGCCATCTACCTGCCCTTCTCACTCGATTATAACGTCGTCCAGAAGGACTTCGACTTGGCTGAAATAGACTGCATCTACCAGAACGACAATGACAACGACGGCGTGGCCGACATCACAGCGCTGAGCATCGCTGACTTTACGGGAGAGCCGACGGAGCCCAACACGCCCTACCTCATCCGTGCAAAGCAAGCCGGAGTGCAAACCATCCGTCTGAGGAACACCAGCCTCTATCCCACCGTCATCAACAGCATCGATTGCTCGACCACAAGGACAAGCTACGAATTCATAGGCTGGTACAACACGCAAGACGAGCCGACAGGACTAAGTGAATACTATGTCGTGAAGGACGGAGCACTGGTGAAGGGCGAGTCTGAACTTGCTCCCTGCCGATGGTACATGAAAGCCACGGCAAAGGAAGGTGAACTTAACTTGCCTGAGCAGATCATCATCATGACCAAGGAGGACATCATAACGGGCATACCATCCATCGAAGGGGAGGCCGAGACGACCGACATCTACAAGCAAGGCTCGACGATAGTCAACATCGCCGGCCAACGCCTTGGCAAACCACAAAAGGGCATAAACATCACAAACGGCAAAAAGATATTGATAAAATAAAAGACTAACAATGAACAGAACAATGAGAAAGGTACTTCTGATGACTGCTTTGCTGATTGGCATTTGCAGTTGCGACAACAAGCAGACTAAGGACACGTCGAAAGTCGTCACAGACAAGCAGGCAACCGAAACTTCTACCAAGGATATATTCTTCTACACTGCCAAACATCGTGCCGACAATTATGTCCCCACAGAAGAGAAGATGGGCTTCGGCTCGACGATTCAGAGCATCAACGAAAGCGAGTTCGAAGGCAACACGAGCATCAAGGAGGTCTGGATCGCACCGCAAATCAAGCATATCGTAAACAAAGCCTTCTATGGTTGCACCTCCCTCGAGAAGGTACACTTCCAGGGCGACATACCTCTCATCAACGACCAAGCCTTCGAGGGTTGCTCTGCCCTCAAGAACCTGCGTGTAGATGCTTACACGGTAGGTGTTGACGCATTCAAGGATTGCACATCGCTCGAGACGGTACGCTTCGGCGACCATATATGGTGGCTTCGCGTCGGAGCTTTCGAGAATTGCAAGAAGCTCAGAAGTGTGCTGATGGGCATTGGGATGAAGAAGATTGACGACGGAGCTTTCACCGGTTGCACAGGAATCGAGGAGTTTACGATACCCAACGACTTCAAGAACCGCATGTTTGGCCTCGTCTCAGAATCAGCGTCGAAGTGGAAGAAAGCATATCTGCTCAGCACAGAGTTCTACCCAAAGCCCAAGAACTGCCCAGCGGCAGGCAACTGCACGCTCTATGTCCCAGACGCATTCCTCAAGCAGTATCAGGCCGATGCCGAATGGCAAAAGTTCGGCAGCATCCAGCCTCTCAGCAAGAGCAGCTACTTTACAGCCGAAGGTTTCTGGAAGTAAGAAACACAAAAAGCCATCCGAAAGGGTGGCTTTTTTATTATTAGTGTCCGGTAAGAGACGGCAGTCAAATTGTCCAACATCACATGCGACGTTTTACTAATCCTCTAGTCGCATTGCCAATCGGGACGCGTCGCATGGCCAATCGGGACGCGTCGCATGGCCAATCGGGACGCGTCGCATGGCCAATCGGGACGCGTCTTATCAGTGACCTCCGCTGGCAGCCGCGTCAGCCGACGTGGCACAGTGGGCTCTTAGGGAAGAGGAAGGCGAGAAAGGTCTCTCAAGGTATCGAGCTTACCGACATCTATGAGCCTGAGCCCCGGCTGAACATAACCATAGATAGGCTCTTTGTCGCAAACGCTGAGATAGAAGTCAATAATGCCGAACTTGTCTCCCCAATCGTCGAAGTACCTGAACAGGCACGGATTCATATAATGGATACCGGCAAAGGCATACTTACGATAGAGCTTAGGGTTGAGATTGGGATAAGGGCTCCTTACCTCGCCTGTAGCGATGTTGGTCCATCCTACGAGACGCATGTCGTCGTCGAAAAGGAGATAGCGCTGGGTATCGCGCTCGCTGACCAGCAATGTCGCAGCCCGAGGCCTCGCCACGCCCTTCTCCGAGAGAGAGGGAGAACGACCGGCCTCGGCAAGAGCACGCAGGTCGGCATTGCTGAGGATATCGACATTATGAATGAGGAAGCCGTCCTGAGCATCACGAAGCAAAGGCACGGCATGCTTGACGCCCCCACCCGTTTCAAGGAGCTTTTCGCGCTCGTCAGAGAACCATATGTGCATGCCCATGGGATGTTGCTGGCACCATTCCTCTATCATGTCGGCAAAGTGATGCACATTGATGACGACATCGTTGAATCCTGAAGCTTTCAACTTACTCAGCAGATGCTCAAGCAATGGCTTTCCTGCAACAGGGACAAGCGCTTTCGGCATGGTGTCCGTAAGCGGCTTGAGCCTTGTGCCAAGACCGGCGGCAAAGACCATACAGCGAGCTGGCGTCAGGACCTGCTCGATGCCTTGCTCCCGATGACAGATATGAACCTCGATGCCGAACTTTTTATGGATATGTTCTGCAAGGTGTTGGGCACTGTAAACGCTGCGATGCTGACCGCCCGTGCAGCCAAAGCTGAACATCAGGTTGGTGAAGCCTCGTTGCAGATAACGAAGCACATGAGCGTCTGCCAGTTTATAGACGCATTCCAGGAAGGTCAGTATCTCACCATCATCCTCAAGGAAACGAATGACAGGCTCGTCAAGTCCCGTCAGTTGTTTGTATGGCTCGTACCGACCGGGATTGTGGGTACTGCGGCAATCAAAGACATAACCTCCGCCATTGCCGCTCGTATCCTCCGGTATGCCCTTCTTATAGGAGAAGCTGAAGACGCGAACCACCAGCGGCCCCTGTGCATCGTAACGTGAGAAGGTAGCCGGTCCGTCCTGCGGATGTGCTGTATAAGGGTTGCTTTCCGTCGTCTTTAAGCCATCCGAGCGTTTGGTATTCTCATTCTTATCTTGCTTGAACTGAGGCATCGACACAAGCGCTGTAAGTACTTCATTGAGGTATGGATAAGGGCATCCTCCCTCCTGGAGCAATTCGCGAAGGCTTTCCATTGCAGGAGGAATGCTTTCGAGGAAATGTTTCTTGCGCTCAAAGTATCCGCGGAAGCCATAGGCGCCAAGCACCTGAAGCAATCGGAAGAGCACGCAAAGCTGTAATCCATGGCGGAATTGCCTTTCGTTGACTTCTTGATAACGGCTCAGACTTTGCAGGTAAACCTTTATAAGTTCCTGACGGAGTGTCTTAGGATAGCGTGCAGAGGCCTGCCATAAGAAACTTGCCACATCATATTGTACAGGGCCTCTCCTGCCGCCTTGGAAGTCTATGAAGTAAGGATTCTCCTGACTGTCGAGCATCACATTACGGGCCTGGAAGTCACGGTACATGAAGGAACCGCCAGGGATGTTAACGATGTCACGGGCCATCAACTGGAATGAGGCTTCAAGCTTCAACTCGTGGAAGTCCAGCCCTGTGGCTTTGAGGAAGCAGTATTTGAAGTAATTGAGGTCGAACAAGACATTCGTCTCGTCAAGAACCTCCTGCGGATAGCATTGCGTGAAGTCAAGCCCAAGTGCACCATGTATCTGCATGGCAGGCAGTGCAGCAATAGTTCGCTTCAGGAGTTCCTTTTCGTGTGCATTGTAGCGGCCTCCTGCCTCGCGTCCGCCCTTCAAAGCATCGAAGAGACTCTGATTGCCAAGGTCTGTCTGGAGGTATCGCAAGCCATCCTTGCTTTCTGCAATAATCTGAGGGACGGGCAATCCTGCCTCGACGAAATGCTTTGCCAGATAACAGAAAGCATGATTCTCGTCGCGGCTCGTTCCGACAGCACCTATCAGTGTACTGCCATCCGTTCCCTTCAAACGATAGTATTTACGATTGCTTCCGGCTCCGGCAATAGCTTCGATATCTGCAACGTCAAGTCCCGTTGCATCCTTGTATAGCTTCTTCAGTTCTTCCATTAACCTTTGTTATTCCATATTGAATTGATGCGACGACGTATAATGACGGCATTCAGAATGCTGACCATCACAAAGAGCATGATACCCAATGCAATGACAGGCAGTATGCTTCCATCATACATCTGAGGGAACACACTCCATATTTGCTTCATATAAAACGACCGAACCAGGACAAGACCGCCTATTGCCAGCAACAGCACAGCTGCATTCATACCAATGGTGAGCAACTGGTACGGCATAGCAACCTTTTCCGGACTGTAGCCGATGAGCAGAAGCGTCTGAATCTTTTCCGTGTTCTTCTCAACAAGCAGGTAGATTGAGAGCATCAGGATGTAGAAGCTGAGCAAACTGATGAGCAAGCCTATCAACATTACGATGCCTGAAACAAGTCGAAGGAAGAAAGTCATGCGACCTGCATCAAGTTTATCATCTTCCATCTCATAACCCTTCTCGTTGATATAGTTCACGATGGAATCATCGGCAGGATTGCTGACCTCCAGGATAATCCGGGATGGCTCTGTAGCCTCGTCCGGAGCATATCGTGTATTGCTCCAGCGAATGAAACCCTCCGGGGCAAGTATTGTGTTGATTCTTGTCGAGAAGCCTATCACACGACCTTTGATACATTCGTTCAGCCCGTTGCCTCGCATGGTAATCGTCATTTCTACCATCCCCACTATTCCCTCGGATAGCTTGGGCAAGTTCTGACTTTGAGCAAAGCCAAAGTTATAGATGGCCAGATACGTCTTTGGCAAGATGATGGGCACAAAGTCATCGCCCTCGCTAAAGTGCCATTTCTGCAAGTCTACATCGACGAATGCATCCGGCACACTCTCGAAGAACATCTCAGTGCCAAATTGTGCTATGCCGTCGATGCCCATGCTACATGACACCTTATACCTACTGGAGGTGAAAGCACCCACACGCTTTGCGAAAGGCTGCGATGCGAGGTCTTCCATTTCCTCTTCGGAAAAGGTGTTGACGGTACTCAGGCCGATGGCGTTGAGTGTCGAGATGCGTTTGCTCAGGATTAGGTAATCTGGCCGGATGATTCCGTCTTCTTCGCTGAAGATTGGCTTTATGTCGCGATAGAATTGAGGCGAGAGCAGGACGATGAGCATTCCGAGCAGGTTGGCAAAGAAGAAACCTGCGAACTGAGGCAAGCTGATGTGCCTGCGGAGGAGCTTCCATATAAGATTCATAGGCACAGGGTTTTATCGTAGGGCAGGTTCATGTGCTTGCCGATACTGGTTATGACGATGCCTGCTCCCTGGCGGCGTGCTTCTTCCATCATAATATCTGCCATCACCTTGGAGTTTATCTCGTCGAGATGGGAGACGGGTTCGTCTGCGAGCAGGAAATCGAAAGGTTGCACGAGGGCACGAATCATGGCGACTCTTTGTTGCTGACCGAAGCTAAGAAGGCGGACAGGAGACTGCATCTTGTCGGCAATTCCGAGTGCTTCCATCCATCGTTCTATTTCCTTTCTCGTCTTGAACTGCGTCAGGCTGTTCTTAATCTCGATGTTTTCCATTGCCGTAAGCTCTGGGAAGAGGCGCAGTTCCTGAAAGAGTAAACTGACGTGGCAGCGTCGGAGGTCTGTCCATTCATTATTCTTATACCTGCGACTGTCCTTGTCGTCGAAGAGAATCCTGCCGTCGTAGTCTTTCCTATAGCCGATGATGAAGCTGCAAAGGGAACTCTTGCCAGTGCCGCTCTGGGCTTCGATGAGGTAAGTCATGCCCTTCTCGAGCGTGACATCCCTGCGCCATATGTCGCTCTGTATGTCTGTCCTTGCCAGGAAGACATTCGGCAATGTGTTGTCAAGACGAATACTGTCCATCGTTCTATTTCCCTATAAATAGTTTCACAAGGTTTGACACGATGCCCTTGACGGGCTTTTTTGTCTGTATGCTCACCTCGAAACTTTGAGGCGTGTCGGCAGTTACGGAGACCGACTCGAAAGCATCTGCCAGTTCGCGGACCTGCGGTAATGTCCTCAGGAGCAGAGCAAAGCCGGGATAGGCATCGATGAGCTGAGCGATATCCAACGAGCCACTTATGTACTTGCCTGCCACTTCTGGCTGAGGAATACCTGTCCCCGATTCCTGAAGGAACTGATTAGCAAGGCGCTCGGAGGAGGCTATGTAGAGCAAGCCTCCACGTACTCCGAAGTAGGCCTTCTCGCCTCCGGCTGTGAAGACAAAGTCTTCCGCACCTCTTCTCCGCAGGCTCATCCCGCCCGTCGACGATGTTGTATCCCAATCCTCGGCATTCTTGAGGAAGTCGGAATTGGTGATTCTGGCTGCGACGAGGAGTTCTTTGCGGGAGAGATCTGCCGTTGGCATCACTACGGCCACATCGCCGTCGATGGCTTTCAGCAACAGGTCGGCATCGAAGAAGCCAACATTCAAGGCCATGAGCGAAGCGCCTATACGAGGCAAGCCTCGCAGAACCTTCAGCAACTGATTGCCCTTTATGCCTATGCAGACCCATGCAAAGGGCTTTTCGGAAAGGAGTGCCCCGGGCAGCGAACCATCAAGGGCACAGAGGAGTTCCTCTCCTTCCTGTCTTCCTTTATATGGATTCCCGTCCTTGTCCTCCAGTTTTGCAGAGAGCTTAATATCCTTGCTTCCGATTGAGAGGGAAGCATTCAGTATGGCTCCGGAGGCATCGAAGCCTGGGGGAATCTGACTTTTCGGGAGGCTGTTCATGGTTGAACTGAGGCGAAGGAAACCGTCTTGCTTGTCGGCCTTCTCTATAATGGGCACGTCATGACGAGGCTGCTTCATCAGCTTCACCATTTCGTTGCGGAGCGCATCTTGCTGGGCTATGGAAGCAAACAGCAGCAACAACTTGCCTTCATCAAGCAGGCCGATGCTGTTTTCCCCCCGCAACCAACGGAAGCCTCGGCTCTCTTCATCCTTGAAACCAAGGGTAGAGGCGAACCTTAGCAAAGCCTTGGCATCCTTTACGTTAAGTGCCATGCCCGAAAGCCCTCGCTCCGACGTAAAAGCATAGACAGGCTTTGTGAAGTCGAGGGAGGCACCTGCGTCTTTATAGACAGAGGTGGAGGGGAAAATATCGTGAGGCTTCAGGCTAAGTCCTTTTAGCAATTCTGCCGGCTCGAACATCATGGCAGCCGTAGCATCGGCAGGCAGCAGATCGCGAGCCTTGTCAGTGTCACGATGCAAGCAGAAGTATGCAGCCGCGCCGACAAGCAGCAGGCATATAATGCCAATTATAACTTTCTTCATCGCTCTTTACTATATTAAGAATCGCCCGCAAAGATACGAAAAAAAAGCAGAAAGAACAAAACTTTTACCATTCTTTCATATTCAGGACAGGTCGCCTTGAGTGGCACGACGGTGTTTCCACTCCTTATTCCGTTCTTTCACCACCCTATTTTCCCCTCTCCAGCCTTCTGCGTCGCCCGACATAGCATAGTGCCTTGTTTGAACATACATGTATGTGCAATTGAATATTCATGAACCTGCAATTGAATATACATGTATGTGCAAGCAACCCATAGTGAAGGGTGGCAGGGAGCAAAGGGCAAGGGGCAAGAAGAAAGGTGCAAGGAGCGAGTGGAGGAAGCGCCCTTGTTGACCGATTCGGAATAATCGGTGCTTCTCTGCCTCAGCAAACAGAATGCCGATTATATTCCTTCATTTTCTCATTCTTTCACCCTCTTGAAGCCCGCCCTGAGCATATGGCTGGCGGAAAAGGCCTGCAGAACGCCAGGGATGCCTTAGTTGCGAGGGGGAACTTGCTCCCTGCGGAATAAAGGATGAAAGAATGAGAATATGAAGGAATGCGCAGTTAAATGATGGGATAAAACTCCGTATTAGTTATAAATATGATAAGTAGAGATAGTTGGTCGCAGCGGGATACTCGGCAGCGAGCGTGTCTATCTGGTTGCAGACTGGCTGAATGCCTAACTCCTTGCGCCATTTGCGAACGACAAGTCCCGCCTGCTCCATGTTCATCTCTGCTTCGAGACCCAGTGCCCTGGCAATCTGGAAATCAGAGAAGCCGTATGTCTTCGCCTCAAGCAACAGGCTGGAGAACCCTGGCTCCTCGAGTGCCTCGAGGAATTCAGCATAATCAACACTGTCGTAGTATTCAGATAGCCAGGCGTATTCCCTGAGACGCTCGTCGATATCCATAATATGTTCGAGCTTCTCGAGGAACCAAGGATCAATCTTCGTCATACTGTGTATCTGCTTCACAGAATAGCCCATCTTCATGGCTTTTGCTATTGCAAAGACACGCAAATCTGTAGCATGCCGCAATGCCTCGGGAATGTCTGGTATCTTTATCTCGTGATTGTCTACGAAACCATGCATCCCCTGCCCTATCATACGCAAGCCTTTCTGGATGGACTCCTCGAATGTGCGACCTATGGCCATCACCTCGCCCACACTCTTCATGCTGGAGCCCAGCTCGTGGTTCACGCCGTGGAACTTCGAGAGGTCCCAGCGAGGTATCTTGCACACAACGTAATCCAGGGCAGGCTCAAAGAAGGCTGATGTGGTCTTTGTTACCGAATTCTTCAGTTCGAAAAGCCCGTAGCCAAGTCCGAGCTTGGCAGCGACGAATGCCAAGGGATAGCCCGTGGCCTTCGAAGCCAGTGCCGAGGAGCGGCTCAGTCGGGCGTTGACTTCAATGACACGATAGTCCTCCGACTGCGGGTCGAGCGCATACTGCACGTTGCATTCGCCCACGATGCCGATGTGACGAATGATTTTGATGGCAAGCGCACGCAGTTTGTGGTACTCGCTGTTCGTCAGAGTCTGTGAGGGAGCCACCACAATGCTTTCGCCCGTATGGATGCCCAATGGGTCGAAGTTCTCCATGTTGCAGACGGTGATGCAGTTGTCATAGCAGTCCCTGACAACCTCATATTCTATCTCCTTCCAGCCCTTCAACGACTTCTCCACCAGTACTTGCGAGGAGAACGAGAAAGCCTCCTCGGCCTGAGCCTCGAGCTCCTTTTCGTTATCGCAGAAGCCTGAGCCCAGTCCGCCCAAAGCATATGCAGCCCTCAGGATGACGGGGAAGCCCACTTCTGCCGCAGCTACACGCACTTCTTCTATCGTGCTGCAAGCCTGACTCTTGATGGTCTTCACCCCTATCTCGTCGAGTTTCTTGACAAAGAGATCACGATCCTCGGTGTCGATAATGGCTTGGACGGGCGTCCCTAACACCTTCACGCCGTACTTCTCCAAGATGCCCTTTCGGTGAAGCTCTACGCCGCAGTTCAGGGCCGTCTGCCCTCCAAAGCTCAGCATGATGCCGTCCGGACGTTCCTTCTCGATGACGCGCTCCACGAACTCTGGCGTTACGGGCTGGAAATAGACGGTGTCCGCAACGTCCTTCGAGGTTTGGACGGTGGCGATGTTCGGATTGATAAGCACCGACTTGACGCCTTCCTCTTTCAGGGCCTTCAGGGCTTGTGCACCGCTGTAGTCAAACTCTCCGGCCTGACCAATCTTCAGTGCACCGCTGCCCAACAACAATACTTTCCTTATCGTAACATTATTGGGGACAAGAGGAGCAGCAGCGGCCTTGCTGTCTGCATCTTCCTGCCCTTTGCCCCGTACCCCTTGGCCCTCGTTGACCAAAGCGATAAACTCGTCGAACATGAACTCTGTATCTACAGGACCTGAGCAGGCTTCGGGATGGAACTGGGCAGAGAACCAGGGCTTCGTCTTGTGCCTGATGCCTTCGTTCGAACCGTCATTCATGTTCACAAAGAGCGGCTCCCAGTCGTCGGGAAGCGTCTGGCTGTCTACGGCATAGCCATGATTCTGCGAGGTGATGAAGCATTGTGATGTTCCCACACGCTGCACAGGCTGATTGTGGCTTCGATGTCCATACTTCAGTTTGTATGTCTGGGCACCTGCAGCCTTTGCCAAAAGCTGGTTCCCAAGGCAGATGCCCATGCAGGGCCTAACCTTATCGACATGGAGGAAGGTGCGGATATGCTCCACGGTTTTGCCACACTGCTCAGGGTCGCCAGGCCCATTGGCAAGGAAGAGACCATCGAAGTCCAGCGTATTGAAGTCGTAGTCCCATGGAACCCTGATGACCTCAACGCCACGACTCACCAGCATACGGATGATGTTGGCCTTAACGCCGCAGTCAACGAGAACGACTTTTGGAAATGAAGAATGAAGAGTATCGAATGATGAATTTGCTGCCGCCGTAGAAACAGTATTATCTGGCTTATAGGTGATGATATCCTTGCAGCTCACCTTCTCCACCCAATTGATGCTGCCGTATTCTTCATGCTCATCGAGTGCGATAGCAGATTCTTCACTCTTTATTCTTAATTCTTCATTCATTATAATCCTTCCTCTCATCACGCCGCTCTCCCTGAGCCGCTGTGTAAGCCTTCGCGTATCTATGCCCGTAATGGCAGGAATCTTCTCACGCTTCAGCCAATCCGAGAGCGACTCCTTGGCATTCCAATGGTTATACCTCTCACTGTAATCTGCCACGACAAGACCCTTGACGTGAATCCGCTCGCTTTCCATGAACTTGGGCAGAGGCTCGCCTCCTGTTTCAGGCACGCCATAGTTTCCTATCAGGGGATAAGTCGTCACCAGTATCTGCCCCGCATAGCTCGGGTCGGTCAGGCTTTCCGGATAGCCTGTCATGGCAGTATTGAACACCACTTCACCCACGGCATTACCCTCGTAGCCAAACGACCAGCCGCAGAACTCCGTGCCGTCATCAAGTATCAGTCTCGCTTCCTTCATTGCTTTTCAATTTTTTACCTTTTTACCTTTTCAATATGCCTGTTCGTGAACCCCCTTGACAGCTCTTCCGCTTGGGTCATTCATGTTCTTGAATGCAGCATCCCATTCGAGAGCGATGGCTGTGGAGCATGCCACGCTTGCCTCCTGGTTTACGCTCCGGGCAGCAGAGTCGCTGGGGAAGTGTTCGGCAAAGATGCTGCGATAGTAGTACTCCTCTTTGTTGAGCGGCGGATTGATGGGGAAACGCTCTGCCGCATGTGCCATCTGTTCGTCGCTGACAGCTTCGGAGGTAATCTTCTTCAATGTGTCAATCCATGAATAGCCTACGCCATCGCTGAACTGTTCCTTCTGCCGCCAAGCAATCTCTGCTGGCAACATATCGGCAAAGGCCTCGCGGACTATTTTCTTCTCAATCGTTGAGCCGGGGCACATCTTTGCTTCGGGATTGGTGCGCATGGCCACATCGAGGAACTCCTTGTCGAGGAAAGGCACACGTCCCTCCACGCCCCAAGCCGAGAGGCTCTTGTTGGCACGAAGGCAGTCGTAGTAGTGAAGCTTGCTGAGCTTGCGGACGGTCTCTTCATGGAAGGCCTTTGCGTTTGGTGCCTTGTGGAAATAGAGGTAGCCGCCGAACACCTCGTCTGCGCCTTCGCCACTGAGCACCATCTTGATGCCCATTGACTTGATGACACGGGCAAGCAGGTACATCGGAGTGGAGGCACGGACGGTCGTCACGTCGTATGTCTCGATGAAGTAGATGACGTCGCGTATGGCATCAAGCCCTTCCTGTATGGTATAGTTGATTTCGTGATGTACGGTGCCGATATGGTCGGCCACCATCTTCGCCTTTGCTAAGTCGGGAGCTCCCTTCAAGCCTACTGCGAAGGAATGCAGGCGAGGCCAGTAGGCGCGTGTCTGTGAATTGTCCTCTATGCGATGTTCGCTGAACTCCTCGGCAATTGCGGAGATGACGGAGGAATCGAGCCCACCGCTGAGAAGTACGCCGTATGGCACGTCGGACATCAGCTGACGCTTCACCGAGTCTTTCAGGGCATCGCGAATAGCACCGACGCTCGCTTCATTGTCCTTCACCGCATCATAGTCGAACCAGTCGCGCTGGTAGTAGCGTTTCATGCCAGGCTCCCCGCTCCAGTAATAATACCCTGGCAGGAAAGGCTCGTATCTTTCACATTGACCTTCGAGCGCCTTCAGTTCAGAGGCCACATACACGGTGCCGTCGCTGTCGTAACCTATATATAAAGGTATCACGCCGATGGGGTCGCGAGCTATCAGGAACTCATCCCTTTCCTCATCGTAGAGGGCAAAGGCAAAGATGCCACTGATGTCCTCCAGAAAACCGATGCCCTTGTCACGATAGAGCGCAAGGATAACCTCGCAGTCACTGCCTGTCTGGAACTCATAGCGGCCTGCATAACGGCGGCGAATCTCCTGATGATTATATATCTCGCCATTGACTGCCAGCACCTGCTTCCTGTCGGGTGAAAACAAAGGCTGTCCGCCACTTTCGGGGTCAACAATGGATAGTCGTTCGTGAGCAAGGATGGCAGAACCGCCACAATATATACCACTCCAGTCAGGACCACGATGCCTGATCTTCTGACTCATGCGCAGTGCCTTGTCACGCTTTTCATGTGTCTGCTGCTTAATGTTAAAGATTGATACTATTCCACACATAGCGTCATTTACTATTTAATGATTTACGATTTACTATTTATTTTGCGTCTCCTGCGAGAGGGTTTGGAAGAGAGGCCTTATTCCACCGTTACGCTCTTGGCGAGGTTTCTTGGGCGGTCTACATCTTTGCCTTTGCATACGGCAATGTGATAGGCCAGCAGTTGAAGGGGGATGCTGGAGATGAGGGGCTGGAAACATTCGAGTGTATCGGGCAGAGTGATGATATGGTCAGCATAACTCTTTATCTGCGTATCGCCTTCCGTGACAAGTGCCGTAACACGACCTCCCCGCGCCCGCACCTCTTGGATGTTCGAAATAACCTTCTCGTAGAGGCGGTCGCGAGTGGCAATGACAAAGACAGGCATCTCACTATCGATTAGGGCTATGGGACCATGTTTCATTTCAGCAGCAGGATAGCCTTCGGCATGAATGTAGGATATTTCTTTTAGCTTCAAGGCACCTTCCAGGGCTAAGGGATAATTGTAACCGCGTCCTAAATAAAGGCAATTCTTGGCATATGTGAAGATTGGGGCAAGATGTTTTATCTGTTCATTCGTCTTTAACGCCTGCTCCATCTTATCAGGAATCAGTGTGAGTTCTTTTACCATCTGCTGATACAAGTCAGCAGAAATGGTCTTACGTTCTGCTGCCAAGCATAGTGCCAGCATTGAAAGCACCGTTACCTGTCCGGTGAAGGCTTTTGTAGAAGCAACACCAATCTCAGGACCAACATGGATGTAGGTTCCTGTATCTGTTGCTCGAGGGATGCTGGAGCCAATAGCATTGCAGATGCCAAAGATGAAAGCTCCCTGTTCCTTTGCCAGCCCAATGGCGGCCAGCGTGTCGGCAGTCTCACCGCTTTGCGAGATGGCAATCACCACATCGTCCTTCGTCACTACTGGTTTACGATAGCGGAATTCTGAGGCGTACTCCACTTCGCAGGGAATACGGCACAGACTCTCGAAGAGTTGCTTGCCGATGAGTCCGGCATGCCACGATGTGCCACAAGCCACAATGATGATGCGTTTTGCACTGAGCAACTGTTGGCGGTAGTCTATCATGGCTGACAGTGTCACATGGTTGCCCTCTATATTGATACGACCCCGCATACAATTAATAAGACACTCTGGCTGCTCGAAGATTTCCTTCAGCATAAAATGTTCATAGCCACCTTTCTCTATCTGGCCGAGGTCAATGTCAACTGTCTTTACTTTCAGGTCCTGTTCCTTGCCGAGGAGGCTTATCACCTTCAGTTCCTCGCCTAATCGAATCACAGCAATGTTGCCGTCTTCCAGATAAACAACTTTGTCTGTATAGTCGATGATAGGACTCGGGTCAGAGCCGAGAAAGAATTCATCTTCACCAATACCAACCACCAAAGGACTTTGCTTACGTGCTGCAATAATCTGGCGAGGGTCGCGCTTATCAATGATGGCAATGGCATAGGCTCCTATCACTTGATGAAGTGCCACCTTCACAGCTTCGAGCAGCGTGAGATTTTTCTTCTCCATGATATACTCCACAAGTTGCACAAGCACTTCCGTATCAGTGTCGCTCTTGAATTCCACGCCTTTCGACTGGAGTTGTATCTTGATGTCGGCATAGTTCTCGATAATGCCATTATGAATGATGGCAAGATTACGGCTTCGAGAATAGTGGGGATGAGCGTTGCGTGCAGAAGGCTCTCCATGAGTTGCCCAGCGTGTATGAGCAATGCCTATGCAGCCCGACACATCTTTGTCGCTACAATACTCAGTCAAATTGTCGACTTTACCTTTTGCTTTATATACATTAAGGTCGTCACTGTCGCTAATCATCGCCACACCTGCGCTATCGTATCCGCGATACTCCAGACGCTTCAGGCCTTTAATCAAGATTGGATAAGCTTTCTTTGTTCCTATGTATCCTACAATTCCACACATAAAATGATTTACTATTTAATGATTTACTATTTACAATTCATGGTTTCCACATATTTCATGTAGGCTTGGTTTACGAGACGATTGCCACCAGGAGTTGGGTAACGTCCTGTAAAGTACCAGTCACCTTTATGCTCTGGACAAGCCTTATGCAGACCTTCTATCGTCTGGAAGACAAACTCTACTGGAGCCTGCATTGAGGCAGAGCGAAGCATTTCAGCCATCTTCTCGTTGATGTCCTGCACGCTGAAAGGTTCGTAAATTGCTCTGACGCAATTGCTCTGTTCTGCTGCAGGTTTACGGAGTTCGGCAAGACAAGCCTCGTATGTGTCTGTAATCAGCTGCCACATGCCACGCTCTTCAATGAGACTGATGGCGGCTCGGAAGGCACAGAACTCTTCCAGATGTGCCATATCGATGCCGTAATAGTCGGGATAACGCACCTGTGGCGAGCTGCTCACCATCACGATTTTCTTGGGATGCAAACGGTCGAGAATCTTGAAGATGCTTTCCTTCAAGGTCGTGCCCCTCACGATGGAATCGTCGATGATGACCAGATTGTCCTCGTATGGCCTCAGGGAGCCGTATGTGATGTCATAGACGTGAGAGGCAAGGTCGTTGCGCGAACCTGCCTCAGTTATGAATGTCCGCAGCTTGATGTCCTTCCATGCCACCTTCTCGCTACGCACGTTGAGTCCCTTCCCTTGCAGTCCTTCCATCATGCCATAGAAGGCAACTTCTGCCGTATTAGGAATAAAAGAGAACACGCTGTGCTCTGTATCGCCGCCGATGGCACGCAGGATAGGTTCCGTAAGCTGTGCTCCCAACTGCTTTCGCTCAATGTATATGTCGCGATCGGAACCGCGGCTGAAGTATATCCTCTCGAATGAACAACGCGACTGCTGCTTGGCTTCAAGTATCGTCTC
>CAJOLC010000033.1 GCA_905235305.1 uncultured Bacteroidaceae bacterium
CGAACGTCGATTTATCGCTGAAGGTAGCTTGAACGCTCATAATACCAGTGTTTATCGTACTTTGAGAGAGGTTTTAGCCTGCAAAATGAGCTATTGGTCGGAAACCGGGCAACGAGGCAGGCAATAAAAACGGCCCGACGCTCACGCGCCAGGCCGTAAACTCTGAATAAAGCATATACGAATGCTCCTACAGGAGCCGATTCGCCAATTTATCGAGCATGTCTTTCGTCATGTCGTCGAGGTCATAATGGTGCTCCCAGTCCCATTCCTGGCGGGCGCAACTGTCGTCCATCTGGTCCGGCCAGCTCTCTGCAATGGCCTGCTTGAGCGGATCCACCTCGTAGGTCATCTCGAAGTCGGGCTTGTGCTGACGGATGGAGGCATAGATGGTCTCGGGGTCGAAGCTCATGGCTGCGATGTTGAATCCGTTGCGATGGACGAGACGACCTGGGTCGGCCTCCATGAGCATCTGTGCTGCGTGGAGGGCATCAGGCATATACATCATGTCCATACGTGTGCCGGCCTTGATGGGGCAGGTGAATCGCTCGCCGCGGACGGCGCAGTAGTAGATGTCGACAGCATAGTCGGTGGTGCCGCCGCCCGGTGGTGTGACGTACGAGATAATGCCCGGGAAGCGGACGGAACGTGTGTCGACGCCGTACTTGTGGAAGTACCAGTCGGAGAGAAGTTCAGTGGTCACCTTCGAGACTCCGTAGATGGTGCGGGGCCTCTGGATGGTGTCCTGGGGCGTCATAACGGGGGGCGTCTCCAGTCCGAACGAGCCGATGGAGCTCGGAGTGAACACTGCGCAATGGTTCTCACGCGCAATCTCCAGGATGTTCCAAAGCCCGTCTATGCCTATCTGCCACGCCAGCCTTGGCTTCGCCTCTGCAACCACCGACAGCAGCGCCGCAAGGTTGTAGATGGCATCGATGTGATGCTTCTTCACGGCCTCGGCGATGCTCTCGGCCTTGACTACATCTGCAAGTGCCGACGGACCGCTGTCCCTGAGCTCACCCTTAGGCTCTGCTCCGGCTATGTAGCCTGCCACGACATGCTCATTGCCGTATAGATTCCTAAGGTACATCGTCAGTTCCGACCCAATCTGTCCGGTAGAACCGATAATCAGAATGTTTTTCATGATGATATGTGTCGTATCTCGTATTAGTGACCACAAAGTTACAAATTAATTCAGACTTGGGAAAGAAGAATTGGGAATTATTTTGTATCTTTGCACAACAAATACTGCTAAACCTAATAACCTAATATCTATGTACGGAAAAATGAAAGAACACCTCAGCCAGACACTTGCTGAGATACGCGATGCAGGCCTCTACAAGGAGGAACGACTCATAGAAAGCCCTCAAAGGGCTGCCATTCAAGTGGGCGGAAAAGAAGTGCTTAACTTCTGTGCCAACAACTACCTCGGTCTCTCCGACCACCCAAGACTCATCGAGGGAGCAACCCGCATGATGGCAGAAAGAGGCTTCGGCATGTCGAGCGTCCGCTTCATCTGCGGCACCCAAGACATCCACAAGCAACTCGAAACAGCCATCTCCGACTACTTCCACACCGACGACACCATCCTCTATGCCGCCTGCTTCGATGCCAACGGAGGCGTCTTCGAACCACTCCTCACGGAGGAAGACGCCATCATCAGCGACGCACTCAACCACGCCTCCATCATCGACGGCGTACGCCTATGCAAGGCTAAACGCTACCGCTACGCCAATGCCGACATGCAGGAACTCGAGAAATGCCTGCAGGAAGCACAGCAGCAACGCTTCCGCATCATCGTCACCGACGGCGTATTCTCCATGGATGGCAACGTCGCACCAATGGATAAGATATGCGACCTCGCTGAAAAGTACGACGCCCTCGTCATGGTGGACGAGAGCCATTCGGCGGGAGTGGTAGGCAAGACAGGACACGGCGTGAGCGAACTCTGCGGCACATACGGACGCGTCGATATCTACACCGGCACGCTGGGCAAAGCCTTCGGCGGCGCACTGGGCGGCTTCACAACCGGCCGCAAGGAGATCATCGACATGCTGCGGCAGCGCTCACGCCCTTATCTCTTCTCCAACTCCCTCGCCCCCTGCATCATCGGCGCCTCGCTCGAAGTCTTCAAGATGCTCGCCGAAAGCAACGAACTCCACGACCGCTTGGTTGAGAACGTCAATTACTTCCGCGATAAGATGCTCGCCGCAGGCTTCGACATCAAGCCCACACAAAGTGCCATCTGCGCCGTCATGCTCTACGACGCAAAGCTCTCACAGGTCTTCGCTGCCAAGATGCAGGAGGAAGGCATCTACGTCACTGGCTTCTACTACCCCGTAGTGCCCAAGGGACAGGCACGCATCCGCGTACAACTCTCCGCCGGCCACAAGCGCGAACACCTCGACAAGTGCATCGCCGCCTTCGTCAAAGTAGGCAAAGACCTCGGCGTACTCAAGTAAACAACATCACATCTCGGATAGAAAGAAGGCAAGCGACTCAGTTCGCTTGCCTTCTTTATGTATTGCTATCCTTTTCCTTCTCAGGGAAAGGGATAGATCTTTTTCTAATCAATCGGATACATATTGTTCCTCACCAGTTCATAGAATGCAGATACAATCTCAGACTTTCTTGTGTTGTCCTTGTGGATAAAGAGAGAAACATACAACATATAGTCCTCAGTTTCGGCTGAGGCATCGTATTTTGTAATGTCAGCGGTCGCATAATGTCTGTACCAACGGTCAAACAGCATATTCCGTTTACGCTCTCGACCGTCAACGCTGTCACAGACCATTATCATGGAATTCTGGTGGTTAGCAAAGAACAATGACAGAATCCTGACAATTGTATGTGAGATGCGGACATCCAAAGGCGCGTTTGTCGTGTCTCCTTCTGGCTCGATGTTGAACATATACACCTCCTCAAAACGAGGAGCGTACATGCTGAAGTCAATGAAGTAAGCATGATAAACGGTACCGGCATCTGTTGTGAAGACGTAGTGCATGTCCCCATCAAGCCTAAAGCTGTATGGGTGCAGCGAATTGTATATGCCGTTCATCAGCCAGTTGCTTTAGGTCTCCATGGTTGGCAATGCATTTGCGAATTGCCTCCTTGTCTTCCAGAATTCGCTGAAAGATGTTTTTCTCCTTTGTTTCCATCTGCATAGAATGTTTCACACCGCAAAAGTACGAACTTTTCCCATAACTGCAAAGCTTTTTTATAAAAAAAGCACAGAGGCAAGGGATGCGTTCCCTGCCTCTGTGCAATTATATCCTCCCCTTCCCTTAGTCGGGGGGTTAGGGGTGGGGTTCAGGTTCAATTACCACTCTTCGTCCCAGATTTTGTGAGACTTAACGGATGCATCCCATGCGTTACCGCTGCCGGCCACAAGCGCGAACACCTCGACAAGTGTATCGCCGCCTTCGTCAAAGTAGGCAAAGACCTCGGCGTGCTCAAGTAAGAACGTCAGCACACAAACAACAGAAGCCCCCTGCAGTAGTTATCTTGCAGAGGGCTTTTATTCTTTTACTTATTGCCTATGGAGTTCCTTTGTCACAAGGAATTAAATCGTGGAAGTGTTGGATGAAGTATTCCGTTGCATCACATAAAGGCTTCAGGTCGTTTTGAATAATATCAAACACCATATCGGTATTTATATCAAAATAACCATGTGCAATATGGTTACGCATTCCTATCACATCCCGCCAAGGGATTTCAGGACGATGAAGGAGCAATTGTTGTGCAGTTCTCTCGTCTATCTTCCTAAATCCTTCTCCTATAGCTTCAATGAGCATACAACTCGCAGCCAAAGTTTTCATTCCCTCTGGAGACGAAAGCCAATCATCAGCATCAGAGATTGTCTCATTCCATGTCTGGAGGTCGTGTATTGCATTTCGAATCTGCAACAGCAAATCCTCTACAATTTCAAGCTGCCTATATGACACGGATACCATCGGCTTCTATTTGTTTGCGAAAAAAGGGACGCATATTCCTATGCTCTTGTATAAGGTCAACATCACAACCTAACAGCTCCTTCAAATAGCGAGTGGCTGCAGCATGATTATAAAATTTAGGTGGCATGACAGCGAACAAGTCAACATCGCTTCCCTCATGATGCTCATTTCTGGCAACAGAACCAAATATACGCATAGAGGTAATACCAAAGCGTTCACGTAACTCTTTGGCATGACTCCTGATGATGTCAATATATTCGCCTCGTGACTTCATAAAATGCCCTATAATGTATTATATTCATACTCTCACACCGCAAAAGTACGAACTTTTCCCATAACTGCAAAGCTTTTCTTAAAAAAAAGCACAGAGGCAAGGGATGCGTTCCCTGCCTCTGTGCAATTATATCCTCCCCTTCCCTTAGTCGGGGTTAGGGGTAGCGTTCAGGTTCAATTACCACTCTTCGTCCCAGATGTTGTGAGACTTAACGGATGCATCCCATGCGTTACCTGCGCCGGGTTTACCCATGTCAATACCTTCAGGAGTTCCATCTATATGTGCAGATACGGATGATGCTAACATCTCTGTTCCCAGGAGGCTAACCTCAAGTTGTGCGGGGGCAATATATATCTTTTTCATAGTGCTATCTTATATTTAATAATGTATGACTCTATATCTTATTTTACGATGAACTTGCGACCGTTGCGGATGTAGAGACCCGAGGGGAGGTTTGTCTCCTGGTTGCCCACTAAGCGACCGTCGATGGTATAGATACTGCCATTCTCGTTGAGGATGTTCTTCTCGACACGGGTGATGCCAGTGGCATCATCTTCGAAGACGAAATGATTGATGCCTGAGCCGACAGGAAGTTGGAAGTAAGCACGGAATCCCCTAATCCTGCCGGTATTTTCACTGTTGGGATAAAGGAGGTCTGTGCCATTGGAAGCAAGGAACAATACAGACTTGGGGTTGTTTGCGTTGTAGATATTCTTTGCACCGAATACACCGACATAGTCGAGGCCGTTGCTTGATGCACTCCCTGCCTCAGTAACAAAACCATTCTTTACTTCAAATACAGGATCCTTGACATCGTACTCAGGCTTTATCAGAATGGGCTCACCAGCACTGATTGAGGTTACTGCGTTAAAGGTCAATGAATATGTATCCGGATTGTAATCCTTGATAGTATATACCGTCCTAGTACCCAGCACTTCGCGAAGTTTTGGAATTGTAGTGCTACTGAGAGAAACCGGACTAACAAAGGTATTCCACTGATTTCCCTTGAGAGTTCTCCTAAGTCTTATCTCTCTGACAATCGATTTAGGGTCATTCAATTTTGAATCTAATGTAAATGTATTACTCTCTTCTTCCACATCATCATTAAGGGTAATGATGTCTGTGCCTTCAATCAGATATTCTATCTTCTTGACGTAGAGCATAGTTCCAGCTTCTTTGACAGTAAACGTGTATTCAACACCATTCTTCATCTCAATCGTAAAAGGATTATCTTCAGTATGATTCACACCATACTGAACAATCCTTGTGAAGCTTCCTTCTGAACCTTCTGAACTTTCAAAAGAGATGACATGAGGGCTAGGACTACCAGCGTCTGCTACGCCATACATGGAGAAATACACAATTTTAGATTCTTCAGCATTTTCGCTAGTATCTTTATACATGAATTTCACCTTACCTCCTGACAGTCTGAGAGAAGGATAAGAATTATCATTTTCAAATTGCAATGCTCCTGCCTGAGTGCCTGCCACCCAAAAATTAGTACCACTAGTGAGCTCGAAGTACTCATTGGGAGAGTAACTAGGAATGGAGCCATTGCGTTTCGCTTGCCAAACAAGATCCGATGCTGAGGCATCTGCAACGGAGAGGAGCAACAGTCCTGTCAAGGCTAATACCTTTGTTAAGTGTTGTTTTTTCATTTTGTTTGTGTTTTAAAGTTTGTTAATATTATTTATTATATATGTTATCCCTTTTAGGTTTTAGGATTGCTGATGCAAATCGAGGGCAAAGGTATGTATATCTACAGGAAAATGACTTTTGCAGTGCGTTAAAAGTTGTTAAATATGCCGATATTGGTCATTAAAGTATCAGAAAAGTGGGGGTTGGGGACATAAAACAACAACGAAGACGAGCGAACATTCGTCGCTTGCCTTCGTTGTTATGGTCCTTTCCCTGGTTAGGGGAAAAGGGGAAGTTGTTATGCCGTTATAAGAAGATTACCACTCTTCGTCCCAGATGTTCTTGCTGCCTACGGTAGCTTCATCATCACCGTCGCCTGCGAACTCCTTAGTGAACTGTCCTTCACCAGCAGGAGAGCCTGCAATAATGAATTCCATGAAACCATCAATTGATGTGAGGCAGACGCTGAACGCTTCGGGTGCGATATATGTCTTTTTCATTGTCGTATAGTATTTTTAGTTTCCTTGTTTCTCCCGCGATGGGGAGGGGATGGGGGAAGGGGTTATTACTTCTTAAGAATCTTCTTACCGTTCACGATGTTGATGCCTCTCTGCATTTGGTTGATGCGCTGGCCTGCGAGGTTGTAGATTTCGCTGTTAGCTTCGTCGGCAGCGTCGATGTCGTTGATGCCAGTAGCGTCGTCTTCTCCATTCAGGTCGAAGCCCTTGATATCGGAACCATCGGTAACTGGGAGATAAGCCTTGTGAGCACCATTGAGGAATGCACCACCGTCTTCCGTCATGTAGAAGAAGCCTACTTGATCACGCTTCTGGTTATAAGAGAGGACATAGTACTTGTCGCCGCCTGTGGTCATTTCTTGACCGTCGGTTCCTCTCAGGGCATTGTTGGGATCGACAGGATAAGTACCAACTACAGGAACAAGTTTAAATTCCTTATTGGCAGCACCTGACAATACGACAGCTTCACGAGCAGGGATAACTTGATTAGCACCGTATACTTTGCTCTCCACCAACTTGTTTCCGTCTATCTTATAAGTAGTGGCAACAACGCCATCATTACCAAGTCTGAAGTTGTAGTTGCTCCAATAGAGAGTACTGTAACCACGAGAATTAAGCTTACCCTTCAAAGCAAAGCGAGCATAGATAGTAAGCTTATCTCGATTAGCTGCTTCTTTAGAATAAGAATTTATTACAACTTGATACCCAGTGATGCCACTATAACTTTGTGATGATTTAGGTGTGTACTTAGTATTGCAATTTACATCTGTGTACCAGTCTTCAAATACCCAATCTGTCTCTGCTATAGCACAAGTAACGTAATTGTGTACTCCTGACCTTTATTAGCACTACGTGCCGTGTCATTATTAGGCGATGATACAGTAATTGTTAATTCCTTGTTACTATTTACTCGATCTTGAAGACCAGTAGACATACCAGTCGTGGGCCACTCTGCATAGACTTTACCTTCACCTATGGCCACTGTGGTTGTAAGTTGAGAATAGTACATATCCCCACTATTATACCAGGAATTGTAAAGACTCCTCAGCCAGTTCCAGAAATTAGTACCACTTGCCTGCGTGCTTACAGCAAGCACGGCGAACAGGCTCGCAAGCCTGAGAAAATGTAGTTTCTTTTTCATAATTGTTTTTTTTTGTTTTTTGTTATTTAATTAATTAATGTATGTATGTTCTGTCCTGGGTCTGCTTTGCTGCTCTCTCGCCTAAGGGAGGAGGCAGACAATACACACTTTCGGTTTCTGGGTGCAAAGGTACACACTTTTTTACAATTATTCCCCCTCAATGTGTTAAACTTTGTTAAACAGGGCGAAATATTGAAATATTTGGGCGAAAATCAGGCAAAAGGAGCGAAAAAAGGGGCGAGGAGCAAAGAACAAAGGAGCAAGGGGCAGGGAGCAAGGGGCGAAGGGCGAGAAGCAGGAGGCAGGGAGCAGAGAGCGAGGAGCAGGGAGCGTTGCTTGCACATACATGTACATTCAATTGAACATACATGTACATTCAATTGCACATACATGTATGTTCAAACAAGGCATAGTGAAGGGGGAGGCAAGGGACAAGAAGCGTTGAACCTCTTCATTGTATTGTCAGTTGGCGTTTTCGGAGAGGAACTTTATGCGGACGAGCTTGATTTCCTCTTCGGTGTACTCGTCTTCGTCGTCGGCGAATTCGTCGAGGGCGTCGTCGATGTTGTTGTCTTCTGCTTCGCGGAAGTAGTCGTAGATGTCCTGCATGTGGTCGTCGTCCATGACTTCGCGTATGTAGTAGTCGAGGTTGAGGCGCGTTCCGCTGTCGACGATGGAGTAGATCTCGTCGAGGAGTTCGGAGAGGGTCAGGCTCTTGGTGCGTGCTATCTCTTCGAGGTCGACCTGCTTGTCGATGGATGTGATGATGCTAATCTTGTCGGCACTCTTGTTGGGGACGGTGCGTATGCGGAAGTCCTCGAAGCGGTCTATCTCGTTTTCCTCGCAGTAGCGCGCTATGAGCTGCACGAACTCTGCTCCGTAGCGGTTGGCCTTTCCTTCGCCTACGCCCTTGATGTTCCTGAGTTCCTCGACGGTTGTGGGGTATGAGGTTGCCATGTCTTCGAGGGATGGGTCCTGGAAGATGACGTAGGGGGGCAGGTCGCGGCGGCGTGCTACGTCGCGGCGGAGGTCCTTGAGCATGGCGAAGAGCGTCTCGTCGAGTACGGATGTTCCTTCGCCTGCGGCGTCGTTGAAGTCGTCGAACTCGCGGTCTTCGGTGATGTAGAAGGGCTCGGGCTCCTTCATGTAGAGGCGTCCGGCGGGTGTGATGCTGAGGAGTCCATAGTTCTCGATGCCTTTCTCGACGTATCCTGAGATCATGGCCTGACGTATGACGGCGTTCCAGAAGGCGGGTTCGTGTTCGTCGCCTGCGCCGAAGCAGTTGAGGAGTTCGTGGCGATGGGCGATGACGTCGTCCGTCTCGTTGCCGACGAGGATGTCGATGACGTGCTGGGTCTTGAATCCTTCCTTGATGGCGTGGATGACCTTGAGCACCTGCAGGAGCTCGCTGACGGCCTTGATGCGTTCGCGCGGATGGAGGCAGTTGTCGCACTTGCCGCAGTTGTCGGGCTCATACTCTTCGCCGAAGTAATGCAGCAGGAACTTGCGTCGGCAAACGGACGTCTCGGCGTAGGCAGCCGTCTCCTGCAGGAGCTGGCGCCCGATGTCCTGCTCAGCGACGGGCTTTCCCTGCATGAACTTCTCGAGCTTCCGGAGGTCGTGGGGCGAGAAGAATGTGAGGCAGATGCCCTCTCCGCCGTCTCGTCCGGCGCGGCCCGTCTCCTGGTAGTACCCCTCGAGGCTCTTGGGTATGTCGTAGTGTATGACGTACCGGACGTCGGGTTTGTCGATACCCATGCCGAAGGCGATGGTGGCGACGATGACGTTGATGCGCTCCATGAGGAAGTCGTCCTGCGTCTGTGCCCTCTCGGCCGTCTCCATACCGGCATGATAGGCGCGGGCCTGAATGTTGTTGGCGCGTAGCATCTCGGCGAGTTCCTCGACGCGCCGGCGGCTGAGGCAGTAGATGATGCCACTCTTGCCCTTGTTCTGGAGGACGAATCGTGTGATGTCCTTGTCGACGTCCTTCGTCTTGGGCCGTATCTCGTAGTAGAGGTTCGGACGGTTGAATGAGCTCTTGAACTCCGTGGCATCAGGTATGCCGAGGTTCTTCTTGATGTCGGTGCGGACCTTATCGGTGGCGGTGGCGGTCAGGGCTATGATGGGCGCGGCTCCTATCTGTGCGACGAGGGGGCGTATGTTGCGGTACTCGGGGCGGAAGTCGTGCCCCCATTCGGAGATGCAGTGGGCTTCGTCGACGGCATAGAAGGATATCTTGGTGTTAGCAAGGAAGCGGATGTTCTCTTCCTTCGTCAGGGACTCGGGAGCGACGTAGAGGAGCTTTGTACGTCCGGAGATGACGTCTTCCCTGACAGCATCAATCTGTGTCTTACTGAGGGAGGAGTTGAGGTAGTGGGCGATGCCGTCGTTGTCTGTTATCTGTCGTATGGCGTCGACCTGGTTCTTCATCAGTGCGATGAGTGGAGAGACGACGATGGCTGTGCCTTCACTGATGAGTGCAGGCAGCTGATAGCAGAGGGACTTGCCTCCGCCGGTGGGCATCAGGACGAAGGTGTCGTTACCGTCGAGGAGGTTGCGGATGATGGCTTCCTGGTCTCCCTTGAAGGAGTCGAAGCCAAAGAAGTGCTTGAGTTGGTCGATCAGGTTAATCTCTGTCATTTGGGTGGCATTAGAACAAAGCTAATGACAAAGTTACGGCTTTTTGCGGAAACCACCAAATCTTTTGACAAGAAAATGAAAGAATGAAGAAATGAAAAAATGAAGGAAGCGGGGAAAGAATGAAAGAACCAGGGAAAGAATGAAAAAATGAAATAATGAAAAAATGAAGGAAGGAAGCGGGAAAGAATGAAAGAATGAAGAAATGAAAGAATGAAGGAAGGAGGGAAGAAGCCCTTTTTCATTTTTTCATTTCTTCATTCTTTCATTTTTCTCAATCTGTTGTTCTGCGTACTGACGGGTGATGACGAGCTGCTTCTCTTTTCCTGACGGGGCGCTGTACTGGGCTTCTATCATGATGGTCTCCATGATGCTGCGCAGGCCGCGTGCGCCGAGCTTGTACTCGACGGCCTTGTCTACGATGAAGTCGAGGGCATCGTCGTCGAAGGAGAGCTTTATCCCGTCCATGCGGAAGAGCTTCACTTGCTGCTTGACGAGCGAGTTCTTGGGTTCGGTCAGGATGTTGCGCAGGGCATCGCGGTCGAGTTGGTCGAGGTAGGTGAGCACAGGCAGGCGTCCGATTATCTCGGGAATGAGGCCGAAGCTCTTCAGGTCTTGCGGCACGATGTACTTCATGAGGTCCTTCGTGTCGATCTTCTGCTGGTTCTGCACACTGTCGTAACCCACGACGTGCGTATTGAGGCGCTGTGCAATCTTGCGCTCTATGCCGTCGAAGGCACCGCCACAAATGAAGAGGATGTTGCGCGTGTCGACATGAATGTAGTCCTGGTCGGGGTGCTTGCGGCCACCTTTAGGCGGGACATTGACGATGGAACCCTCGAGGAGCTTGAGGAGTCCCTGCTGCACACCCTCGCCGCTGACGTCGCGAGTGATGCTGGGATTGTCCTGCTTACGGGCTATTTTGTCTATCTCGTCGATGAAGACGATGCCCCGTTCGGTGGCAGCCACGTCGTAGTCGGCGACCTGCAGAAGCCTGGTCAGGATGCTCTCGACGTCTTCCCCGACATAACCTGCCTCGGTGAAGATGGTGGCATCCACAATGGTGAAAGGCACGTTGAGCTGCTTGGCGATGGTGCGTGCCAGCAGCGTCTTGCCGGTTCCGGTGGGGCCGACCATGATGATGTTGCTTTTCTCGATCTCCACTCCGTCGTCGTCCACTTTCTGAGCCAAGCGCTTGTAGTGATTATAGACGGCAACCGAGAGGTATCGTTTGGCGCTGTCCTGGCCGATGACATACTGGTCGAGGAAGGCCTTGATGTCCTGAGGCTTTGGAAGCGTCGCCACGTCGAGCTCCATTTCACCACCTTTCTTGGGAGTGACCTTCGTGCCCAGGCTCTCGCGCACTATCATTTCCGCCTGACGGGCACACTCGTCGCAAATGAAGCCATTCAGCCCCGTGAGCAACATTGCCACCTCGTTCTCGCTGCGTCCGCAGAAGGAGCAGCGGTTCTTCTTATTGCCTGCCATCCTTGTTGTCTCGTCGGTCTTTAGTCCTGCTTGCGTGTCATGACACGGTCTATCATGCCATATTCCTTAGCTTCTTCGGCAGTCATCCAGTAGTCGCGGTCGCTGTCAGCCCATACCTTATCGAAGTCGGTGTGCGAGTGGTCGGCTATGATGGTATAGAGTTCCTTCTTGAGTTTCTGGATTTCACGCGCCGTGATCTCTATGTCGCTGGCTTGTCCCTGCGCTCCGCCCATGGGCTGATGAATCATGACACGGCTGTGCTTCAATGCGCTGCGCTTTCCTTCCTTGCCAGCCACGAGCAGGACTGCCGCCATGCTTGCCGCCATGCCGGTACAGATGGTAGCGATGTCGCTGGAGACGAACTGCATCGTGTCGTATATGCCTAAGCCTGCGTGGACGCTGCCGCCAGGGCTGTTGATGTAGATGCTGATGTCCTTGCCCGGATCGGCACTGTCGAGGAAGAGCAACTGGGCCTGAAGCGTGTTGGCAGTATAGTCGTCGATCTGGGTGCCGAGGAAGATGATGCGGTCCATCATCAGGCGGCTGAAGACGTCCATCTGCGTGACGTTCAGCTGACGTTCTTCAAGGATGTAGGGATTGAGGTACTGGTTTTGCATGCTGATGACATCATCGAGCACCATGCTGTTCATACCCAGATGGCGGGTAGCGAACTTGCGAAATTCGTTGTCCATACTGTTGAGATTGGCTATATACATTATATATAATAATGCGTACGCGCGCACACGCGCTCGCACGCATCATTAGGTCTTATCGTCTTACTTCTTTTCGGAGAGCTTGCGGAACTCGTCGAGTGTGACTTCTTTGGTCTTGAGCGTGACGGCCTCCTTGACTTTGGCAGCCATGAGGTTCTCGACGGTACGTTCCACGAGACCTTGCGCCTGCTGTTCGTTCTTGAGCATCTCGGCGGCATAGCTGGCAATGGATTCCTCGGGGAGATTCATCATGCCGTACTGGGCAAACTGAAGGCGTGTGAAGGCCTTGGCGGTTTCGAGCACATCTTCATGCTGTACCTTCACCTCGAGCTGGTCGCAAATCTTCTCCTTAGCGAGGTGCCAGAGCAGTTCGGGAAGGCTCTTCTCGAAGTTCTCGTCGACATATTCTTCGCCTTTCTCGGCGTTGCGGAGCTTCATGAAACGCTTCAGGAGTGCTTCGGGGAAGTCTACCTTGCCGATACGTCCGAGGACGTACTCGCGCAGGTCTTGTGTGAACTGATACTCCGTCTCGCCCTGGAAGTTCTTCTTTATATCGTCGGCGATGAACTTGCGGAACTCTTCTTCGCTCTTCACAACGTCCTTGCCGAGCACCTGGTCGAAGAGTTCCTGGCCGACCTTAGCAGGCTCGTAGCGGAGGATCTCGCTTATCTGGAAGCTGAAGTCCGACTTTATTTCCTCGGCCTCTTCCTTGGTGATGTGCAGGAGGCTGGCAAGTTCGGTGGCATTGTTGCCGTGGGCTTTGGCAGGGTTCAGCGTGATGACGTCGCCCAGCTTTGCACCGGTGAACTTAGCTTTCTCCTCGTCGTCCTTCATGTATTCGGGGAGCATCCGTGCGTCGTCGACAGTGATGCCGTCGGCAAGGGTGTCGCCATTGGCATCGAGCTGCGTGAGAGTGCCGCTGACCATGTCGCGGGCCTCGTAGGTCTCCACCTTGACTTGCTGGCCGCCACGCTGGCAGAAGCTCTGGACCTGCTGATCGACGAGGGCATCATCCACCTTGATATCGTAGAAGGTCAGCTTGTCCTTCTTGGAGAGAGTGGCATCGAACTCGGGCGCGAGAGCGATGTCGAAGGCGAACGTGAAGTCGTCCTGCGTCTCGAAATCCATCTGCGGAGTCTTTTCCTCGTTAGGAAGCGGCTCTGCCAGCATGTTGATCTTGTTCTCGCGAATGTACTTGTTGATTTCCTGGCCGAGTAATTTGTTGATTTCCTCCGCCTTGACTTCGGTGCCGAAACGCTTCTGTATGAGTGACGCAGGCACTTTACCCGGACGGAAACCCGGCAGGCTTGCCTTCTTGCCAAAGTCCTTGAGGGCTGTTTTTACCTTTTCTTCGTAGTCTGTCTTCTCGATGTTCAGGGTGAGCAGGGCGCTCACCTTGTCGACGTTCTCAAATGAAATCTTCATTGTCTGTATTTGTGTTTAGTAATTGTCGTGTGTTTCTAAGGCGGGTGCAAAGGTACGACTTTTTCTTTAAAAAAGAAAATAAGGTACTAAGAAAATGAAGGGAAGGCCGTTTTTCTGCGGATGGCTTTGCAGGGAACGGCAGGGGGCATTGCGGAGAACCGCGAAGAAATGCATAGCGTTCTGCTGAGAAGATTGCCGGCGGGTCGGGTCATGCATTTCCGGTTTCCTGCCTTTCTGCCTCCATTTGCTGGAAGTCCTTGAGTCTCAAGACGAAGTTCCTGGTCAGATACTTGTCGAGGACGACGGGGTTGACACTGAGCTCCTGAGGCGTTCCGTGGAAAAGGATCTGCCCCTCGAACAGCAGGTATGCGCGGTCGGTAATGCAGAGGGTTTCATCCACGTTGTGGTCCGTGATGAGGACTCCGATGTTTCTCTGCTTGAGTTTCCACACGATGTACTGTATGTCCTCTACGGCAATTGGGTCGACTCCTGCAAAGGGCTCGTCGAGCATGATGAATTTCGGGTCAATGGCAAGGCAGCGAGCTATCTCGGTGCGACGTCTCTCGCCGCCGCTCAACTGGTCTCCCAGGTTCTTGCGTACCTTCTCGAGATGGAACTCGGCAATCAAGCTCTCGAGCTTTTCCTTTCTTTCCTTGCTCGACTTTCTTGTCATCTCGAGCACACTGGCTATGTTGTCCTCGACGCTCATCTTGCGGAAGACGCTGGCTTCCTGCGCGAGATAACCGATGCCGAGACGTGCCCGCTTATAGACCGGCAGATTTGTAATCTCCTGGTCTCCCAGGAAGATGTGGCCGTCGTTGGGCAGGACGAGGCCCGTGGTCATATAGAAAGAGGTGGTCTTTCCGGCACCGTTCGGCCCGAGCAGACCGACGATTTCGCCCTGGCAGACATTAAAAGAGACGTTGTTCACCACGGTGCGCTTGCCATAGACTTTGACCAAGCCTTCGCTTCTGAGCTGCAAACTATCCATTACACATTGCAGGTTAAGAGTTGGACATTAGGTTCCGGCCCTGGTGGGAGCCGGAGATGGTGTGTTTTCTTCCTTGACCTTGCGGAGCAGGTCGCTGGCGAAGATGAAGGAGTTGAGCTTTTCGTTGGTGGAAGCCATTATCTGGTCTTTCGAGCCTTCCCACTCCTTGTGACCGTCGCAGATGAAAAGGATGCTCTCGCCTATGCCGAGAACGGAGTTCATGTCGTGCGTGTTGATGATGGTGGTCATGCCATATTCGTGGGTGATTCCGGAGATAAGATCGTCGATGACAAGGCTCGTCTTGGGGTCGAGGCCTGAATTAGGCTCATCGCAAAACAGGTACTTCGGGTTGAGAGCTATGGCTCTGGCAATGGCCACACGCTTTTGCATGCCGCCACTTATCTCGCCGGGCATCTTGTCTTCTGCACCCTTCAGGTTCACCCTCTCCAGGCAGAAACGTGCCCGTTTCACGCGGTCGGACTGGTTCATGTCGGAGAACATGTCGATGGGGAACATAACATTCTCGAGGACAGACATGGAATCGAAGAGGGCGGCACTCTGGAAGATCATGCCCATCTCGCGTCGCAACATGACACGTTCCTTCTTGTGCATCGTCACGAAATCGCGCCCGTCGTAGAGGATCTTGCCTTTCGTCGGGGTGAAGAGGCCGACGATGTTCTTCATCAGAACTGTCTTGCCGGAGCCCGACTGACCAATGATGAGATTCGTTTTCCCATCGCGGAAGGTCATGTTTATGTCCATCAGGATGTCCTTGTCGTCGAATCTCTTGTATAAATGCTGTACTTCAATCATTGCCTGAAGTTAGGGGTTAGAGGAATGTTTGGGGTGATGATTAGGGACCAGAGGTGTTCTCTAACCCCTAACCACTAACTACTTTATGCCAAGATCTTTGTCAGGAAGATGTCGGAAAAGAGGATGAGCATGCTGCTGGACACAACGGCATTTGTGCTCGCCTTGCCCACGTCGAAGCTTCCGCCCTCGACGAAGTAGCCGTAGTATGATGCCACGCTACTGATGATGAAGGCAAAGAAGACGCTCTTGATGAGGCTGGCATACACGAACCAGGGGTTGAAATCATGCAACAGACCGATGGTGAGGTCGTCAGGAGTGATAATGCCTGCCAAGGCAGTTGCGTAGGCTCCTACAAAGCCGGACACTATGCTGAAGACAACCAGGAAGGGAATCATCGTCATCATCCCCACCACTTTTGGCAAGATAAGGAATGAGGCGGAGTTTACCCCCATGATCTCCAACGCGTCGATCTGCTGCGTCACACGCATCGTGCCTATCTCCGACGCGATATTCGAGCCGACCTTACCTGCAAGAATAAGGCACATGATACTCGAGGAGAACTCGAGCAACATGATTTCACGGGTGGTGTATCCAGTAGTGAAGGCAGGCATCCACGGACTTTGGATGTTGAGCTTTATCTGTATGCAGATGACGGCTCCTATGAAGAAGCTGATGAGGAGCACGATACCAATGGAGTCGACACCAAGCGAACCCATCTCGCGGATGTACTGTCGCATGAACATACGCCACCGCTCGGGAAAGCTCCACACGCGCCCCATGAGCTGCAAGTATCGGCCAAAGGCAGCCAGCCATTTCGTGATGAACACCTTTCTGATTTACTATTTAATGATTTACTATTTACGATTTAATTCCGCCGCTAACCATGGACTGCATATCTATGGACTATGAACTATGGACTATTTCTGCGGCGTTTCCATGCCGACGACGAGGCGGTTGCCGCTGCCGAAGATTTGCTTTGCCACCTGCTTGATGTCCTCTGTGGTCACGCTCTGCACGCACTCCTCATAGCCCGAGACGAAGTCCTGGTCGTAGCGCGTCTTCGAGACAAGGATGTTCATCCAGTAGCCGTTGTCCTTCAGGTTCTCCTGATGCGAACGGAGCATGTACTCCTTTATCTTGCCGAGGTTCTCCTCGGAAGGTCCCTTCTCCATCATCTCCTTGATGCCGTTGCTGACGACAGACGTCATGGCGACGCGCTTTTCTGGAGCCGTGGGGAGGACTATCTGCATTGTTGCAATCTCTTCCGGGTAATCGCTGAGGCCACCGTTAACTGGCACGCCGTAGGCACCGCCCTCATCCTCGCGGACGCTCTCCGTGTAGAGCATCGTCATGGCTTGCTGAAGCATGTCGACAAGGATGTCATTACGCATCGTCTCCTTCATGGGAGTATGGTAAAGGAACATGTTCATGGAGTTGGGCGTGTCCTGCTCTTTCGTGAAGAAGCACTCGCGCTCGCCCTTCGTCATACGTTGGTCGATGGTCTTGTAGTCTTCTTTCTTACCCTTGGCAGGCAGTGCGCCCAGATACTTTGCCAGCAGGGGAGCGACAGAGTCGGCATTGACATCGCCCACAAGATAGAACTCGAAGTCCTTGGCATTGGCGAAGCGCTCGCGATACATCTCGAGCAAGCGGTCGTAGTTGATGCGGTCGAGGTCTGCTTCCTTCATGCGCAATGCACGCACATTATTATTATATACGACGCTGATAATGCTGTCCTGCAGGGCCGTCTGCGGATTGAGGTCCTGATTCTTCAAGGCATTGCGCGTGCGCTCCATCTGTGAGGTGAAGGCATCATCGTCACGTCGCGGAGACGTGAAGTTAAGATATACGAGCTGGAGCATCGTCTCGAGGTCCTTCTTCACGCAGCTACCCTCGATGGATTCGGTACGGGTGCCGACGCTGGCGGATGCGCTGGCCTGTATGCCTGCCAGCTTCTTGCCGAGCTCAACTGCCGAGAAGTTGCCCAAGCCGCCTTGACGCACGAGGCCGACATTGCTGGAGTTGATATACTCTTCATTGCTGTAGAGACTGTTGCCGCCCCAAGATGTCGCACGGAAGCTTATGCGGTTGGGACTGTAGTCGGTCTGCTTGACATGAATCTTCATGCCGTTGCTCAAGGTGATGAGCTTCGCGCCATAGATGTCGTCGGTAATCTTCTTGACCTTCACCTTGCTCTTCAGTTCCGGCACGAGCGGGTCGGTGTTGACCTCTTCGGTGAAGGCTGCAATGTCTTCTCCATCAACTTCCTTTAAGGCCGACAGCACCTCCAGCTCCGTAGGACAAGTCAAGCCTTCCTTCTCAGGCATAAAGACAAGGATGGCACGGTTGTCTTCCGACAGCTGGGAAATAGACTGGTTTATCATCTCCAAAGGAATGTTGGGCACAAGTTGATTCATCATCTGATGGCTCCACTCGATTCCTTCCGCCGGGATATTATCAATAAAGTGGCGGACATAAGCATTCACGAAGGAAGTGTTTGTGCGCTTGTCGCGAGCTTCGTATGCAGCGTCGAGCTGCGAGAGATACTCATCCTTGAAGCGCTGATACTCGCTCTCCGTGAAGCCGCCTCTTGAGGCACGGAGCAATTCGCGATAAGCCGCCTTGATGCCTTCCGTGTAACGGTTCTCCTTCATCGAAATGTCGAGCGAGAGCGCCTCCTTAGTCTTTGCAACGACAAAGTCGCCAAAGCCGACGGATGCGCCCGAGAAGGGAGCATCGGCCTGACGGGTTATCTCGCCGAGACGTTCGTTGAGCATGCCGGATATTGCATCCTGCACGAAGTCGAGCGCCACATAAGCCATCGTACCTCTCATCTCTCGAGGCAGCGGGTCTGTCTTGAACATGACACATGCCATCATGCCTGTGAATTCCTTGTCCTTGCCGATGAAGACGAGCGGCTCCTTGTTGTCGGGCACAGGATAGTCTTCGCGGACGGCAGCATCGGCAGGCGCCGGGGCAATGTCGGCAAACATCTCCTGCAACTTCTTCTCTATGGTATCGGGGTCAACGTCGCCCACGATGACGAGAGCCTGCAGGTCGGGACGGTACCACTTGCGGTAGTAGCTGCGGAGGGTCTCGTAGGGGAAGTTCTTCACAATCTCCATCGTGCCGATAGGCATGCGGTCGGCGTACTTGCTGTCCTTGCAGATAGTGGGCAGGGCAGCCTCGATGAGCCGCAACTGTGCCCCGCGACGTAAGCGCCACTCCTCTTCGATGACGCCACGTTCCTTGTCTATCTCCTTGTCTTCAAGCAAGAGGTCGTGGCTCCAGTCGTGCAGGATGAGCAGGCAGGAGTCGACTGCGCCGGCAATCTCCACATTGACATTGTTGATGTTATAAACTGTCTCGTCGAAAGATGTGTAGGCATTCAGGTTCTCGCCGAACTTCACGCCGATGCGTTCGAGATATTGCTTCAAGGCATCGCCTGGGAAGTGAGTCGTGCCATTGAAGCACATGTGCTCGAGGAAGTGGGCGAGTCCCCTCTGGTCGTCTTCCTCTTGCATGGAGCCGACACGTTGTGCGATGTAGAAGTCACAACGCTTTTCGGGCCACTCATTATGGCGAATGTAGTAGGTAAGTCCGTTTGCCAGCTTGCCCGTCTTGACTGCGGGGTCGAGGGGAACCGGCGGCATCTGCATTTGCTGGGCTAATGCCATGTTGCTTTGGACATTGAATAGCGAGCCTTGAAAGCAAAGCAGGAATAGCAGGATTATTTTCTTCATTTGTATTAATTGTTATTGTATATGTCTTCAATCATTCTTCGGAGTCTCATCTCATCCTCCATCCCTTCTTGGTCAGCACTAAGGGGAGTTCTACCTGTTCGCTTGTGCTGTCGCTGAAGTCGAGCTGCAGCATGACGTAGGCCGTACTGTCTTCGAGCAGGCTGTCGCTTATGGCCTGTACGGAGACGAGGCTGCGTCCGTTGTCTCTTGCCATAAACTGTGCCGTGGCATCCACGAGCTGGCTGCGGAAATCCTCGGGCAGGTGGTCCGAATTGACATAGCCTTGGACGAAGCCCTTGTAGTTTCCCTTGATGAGCATAGCATAGTACTTCTCGGCAGCCTTCCTTGCGGCCTTGTGACTAAGCTGGCCTTTGGAGCATGCGGCGAAACTAAACAATGAAATAATGAAAAAATGAAGGAATGAGGTCTTCATTCTTCTTTCAAGTGATGCTGTTATGAACTTATGTACTTTCATTTCTTCATTCTTTCATTTTCTCATTCTCTCGGTCTATTTTTGCCGGATGAATATATTGACGGGGCAACCTGTGAAGTTCCACCGTTCGCGTATCTTGTTCTCGAGGAAGCGCTTGTATGGCTCCTTGACGTATTGCGGCAGGTTGGCATAGAAGACAAAGGAGGGCACGCGGGTGTCGGGTATTTGCATGCAGTACTTTATCTTGATGTACTTGCCCTTCAACGATGGGGGCGGGTAAGCCTCGATGAGTGGCAGCATCTCTTCATTGAGGTTGTGGGTGGAGACCTTGCGTCGGCGGTTCATGAAGACGTCCTTTGCCGTCTCGAGCACCTTGTAGATGCGTTGCTTGGTCAGGGCAGAGCCGAAGATGATGGGGAAGTCCGTGAAGGGTGCCATACGCTGGCGGATGGCGTCTTCCATCATCTTCATCACCTTGGTGTCTTTATCGGGCACGAGGTCCCACTTATTGACGACCACGACGAGGCTCTTCTGGTTCTTCTGTATGATTTGGAAGATGTTGAGGTCTTGCGCCTCGATGCCGCGGGTGGCGTCTATCATCAGGATGCAGACATCACTGTTCTCTATGCTGCGGATTGAGCGCATGACGCTGTAGAACTCCAGGTCTTCGTTCACCCTGTTCTTACGCCGGATGCCGGCGGTATCTACCAAGTAGAAGTCGAAGCCGAACTTGTCGTAGCGTGTGTAGATACTGTCGCGGGTGGTGCCTGCTATGTCGGTGACGATGTTCCTTTCCTCTCCGATGAAGGCATTGACGAGGCTCGACTTGCCGGCATTGGGCCTGCCCACCACGGCGAAGCGCGGTATGTCGTCGTCGGGAAGCGCGTCGCCTTCCTTCGGGAACTTGCTGACGACGAGGTCGAGCAAATCTCCCGTGCCGCTTCCAGTGGCGGCCGAGATGCACTGAGGCTCGCCGAGTCCGAGCGAGTAGAACTCTGCGGCGAGGTACGTCTCGTTGTTGTCCATCTTGTTGCACACCAAGAGGACGGGCTTCTTCGAGCGTCGCAGGATGCCTGCCACTGCCTCGTCGAGGTCGGTCACGCCGTTCTGGATGTCGACCAGGAAGAGGATGACGTCGGCCTCATCCGTGGCAAGGGTCACTTGCTTGCGTATCTCTTCCTCGAAGATGTCGTCCGAGCCTACCACCCATCCGCCGGTGTCGACGACGGAGAACTCGCGTGCTCCCCACTCGCACTTGCCGTACTGACGGTCGCGCGTCGTGCCGGCTTCATCGCTGACTATGGCGTGACGCGTCTGCGTCAAGCGGTTGAAGAGCGTACTCTTGCCCACATTCGGGCGCCCAACTATTGCTACTAAGTTCGACATAACAGTATATTTTGCGCGGCAAAGGTACGAAAAAAAATTGAAACAATGAAATAAAGGAACCCTGAAAAGCGGGATTGACGGCAAATCGGACTGGATGAAGGCAGTCCTCTGGCACTATTGCCCGGGAGCCCCATCGAATGACATTTTGTCGTTAAAATCGGCGAATTGCTTACACTACGGTTTTTGGCAGGCGCGTCAGAATCGCTTAAAATCCTCGCGCTGGCACTTTTGTCCACCGAGGCAATTTAATGCGCTTAGAAACGGCCTATTTTGCAACGGGCTCAGTACCAGGCGCTTGGAAGCGACGCTCGGCAGCCCGCCGTCCGCCCTACATGCCTATATTGCCATCTCCACATAGCAAAATCGCCGATTTCATCGTAATTTTTCGACAAAATCGGCGTAATTTTTCACCCCACGCAACGTAGGGGATTTGCTCATGCAATATAATGCGTTGGCCATTGCAATATAGTGCGTCCCGAGATGCAGTATAATGCGTCGACGGATTCGGCGTAATTCATCGACTTTTCCGGCACTCTGAAAAGTGACACATTGTAAGGAATATCGACCGACAAGTGACATTCTGACATATCAGCCTGCCGCCTGTCTCTTCCTTCTCAGAGCGCTGAAAAGTCCCGAAGAGGCGGGCTCTTCCGGATGCCAACGAGCCTTTTCCGCCCGGACACCGACGGGACTATGCGTTGCCCAGGGTGCCGTCCGAGGGGAAGGGGTTGCCTCCCGACTGACCTGCAGGCTGCTGCGGGACACGCTTGAAGGCGATGTTGTTGCGGAGCATCTGGCCCGGGTTGACAAGCGGAAGTATCTGCTTCGGGATGCCTGCATCTTCGCTTCGGACAGCCAGGATGCCTCGGGCACTGCCTATAGTGATGTCGGCCATGTGCTGCACCAGTCCTGCCGGCAGAACCCACTGGTCTTCATTGAGTTGATAAAGCGAGCTCCAGCTCTCACGCGTAAACTCGAATACGGTCTGCACGCCGAGTATGAGCTGCGTGATATCGTTCTTCTTGTACTCGAAATTGGCATTGCAACGCACGATGCGCTTGTCTGTCTCGCAGTTGAACTGCAACTGGTTGTTGATTTGCATCTCGCCTTCCGGCCACTCGTTGGCAAGGTTGACGAACTGCAACTGCCTGACGTCCGTCAAACGGAACTGAATCTGAATCTGTTTCTGCTGTTGTGCCATGGTTAACACTTATTTTTTACATTTGATAGTCATTGCATTGAGGTAGTAGAAGCTGGCAGGGCTGTTGTTGAGCGAGCCAGGCATGACCGTCAGCGTCACCTGCCCGTCCGGACGGGGGCGGACCTTTTCGATGACGGTTGTCTCTGAGGTGTTGTTGGCAGACTGCATGGCATCCGCCCAAGTGTCCTCGCCTTGAATGATGTAACTCGTCTGCCGCGAGTCCTGACAACCTACGCGGGATGAGAAGATGGTGAACTCGTAGGTCAGCTCAGGATTCAGATGGCTCAGGCGAATCGTGGCACTCTGTCTCGGTCCGCTCTGTCCGAACTTTCCCGAAGCATAGCCCCAGAAGCACGACTGCGAAACGTCGGCGGGCATCATCATCTTGGTTGAGGTGTAGGACGCACCGTTGCTGTTCGTGCCGGAAAACTCATTGGTGACGGTGACGAGGATGCCTGTCGGGTTCATATTGCTGTCCACGATGCTGAGGTGCGTCCTGATGCCGGGCACGATGTCGTTCCATGTGGGATCGCCCGTACGCTCGCCTCCGAAGTTAAGCTTTACAAGTCCTGTCGGGACGATGCTGTTAATGGCGGGGTATCCCTCGCGGTCCAGGACCGTAGGCTCAAAGGGATGTGCCACAGCCTCGTGGGCTGCGACCTGACAGGTATGGGCAGTCACGAAGTCGATTCCGTCGGGATGATAGCTGAAGCCCACGGGAGAAATGCCCGTGATAGTCTCCAGCCAAACACAGGCCGCCGTATAGCGCCCCATCTTGTAGTCAAGGTGATAGCCGTCGCGATTCATGTTGTCGCCCAGATAAGTAGTGCGGGCATTCTGGATGGCAGTGCCACTTGGCACCACGAAACGCAGTTCCGGATGCTCGGCCATTGCGTACTGCACGGCATGGCAGATGCTGTCGTACATCACCGCCTGCATGTTGCCGTAGTTGGCAAAGCCCCCGTGGGTGCTGTCGTGCGAGTAAGCCCATGTCTGATGATAGCCATAGACGGCATCGGGATTGGTCTGCAGGCCTTGGGCATACTGTATGAGATTGGTCAGGTAAGGCTCGAAAGTAGTGGTAAGCCCCGATTCCTGACTGACTTGCTGAAAGGTAATGTACTGCCACGGCTCGTCGGTGATGATGTCGGAAAGTGCTGTGCGCGGCTTGTTGGTGAGCTTTCCGTCCACGACCTTACGGTATTCGAAGGTGTTGTTGGCCTCTGTCACGTCTATCCAGTGCGAGTGAAATCCCTGTCCGCCCCTGTAGGCATTGCCGATAATCATCTTGATGCCGGCCTCTTCAGCCAACTCGTAGAGGTACTGCTCCACAGCGTCTTGCGAGAAGCTGTTGCCGATGGCGAGCACACGGACTATGCCGTCTGCCACGGGTTCGTCAACCGTAACCGTCTCCTGCGCACTTGTTGCGCCTGTGCTGATGAAGGCAAGGGCAAGAACTGCCAATGCTGCTAATTGATGTTTCATTTCCTTAGTATTTTGTCGTATTCATTACTGTCCAACACTTGCAAGGCACGCTCGATGCATGGGTCGCCACTGAGCTGCTGCTGTGCCACGCCCTTCTGGAAGTAGTAGCGTTGCACTATCTCGTCGCACAGATATGGCTCCACTTCCTTGCGGAAGCGCAGCAGGTCGGCCTTCACATCATAGGTCAGTTTAGCCTCCAGGGCATCGAGTTCGTCCTTCGTGGCCTCCTGATAGCCCTCACGCTTTATGACATCTCGCAGCACGTTCAGTACATCCTTGGCCGGTTTGCCTGCCTCGAAGCCACTCTTCCCGATGCTGTCGGCAAAGGCCGCATAGTCCTCATCACTCAACTTGAACTGGCCGACGGGCGGAATCGTCGGGTGTGTGCGGCAGAAATATGTGGCATAATCGAAGAACTCATCACTGTTCAGCAGTTCGCTAATCATCGTCGGAAGACTGTCGGGCTTCACCTCGATGTCGGGCTTAATGCCGCCGCCGTCGCGCACCTCACGTCCTCCTGCCGTATGGAAAACGTTCGTCAGGCTGTCGGGCACAGTGCCGGCCGAGCCGTCGGCGTTGAGGTGTCGGTAGTCATAAGCCTGAATGCAGCGTCCGCTTGGTATATAGTAGCGACTGGTCGTGAGCTTGAGGCTGCCGTGATAAGGCACCTCGCGAATCATCTGCACCAGTCCCTTGCCGTAGGTTCGGGTGCCCATGATGACGGCTCGGTCGAAGTCCTGCAAGGCTCCTGCCACTATCTCGGAAGCGGAAGCCGAGCCTCCATCCACGAGAACAACGAGCGGCATCATGCTATCCACAGGCTCCGTGGCAGTGTAGTACTCGCGGTTGGTGCGCGTCATCTTGCCTCGCGTATAGACCACCTTCTTGCCTTTCGGCAGGAAGAGGTTGGCTATATTGACGGCTTCGTTGACGGCTCCGCCTGGATTACCTCGCAAGTCAAAGACGAGACGCTTAGCTCCCCGACCGCGTATATCGTCGAGCGCGTCGCGAACTTCGCGGCAAGCTCCCTCGGTGAAGCCAGTCAGGTAGATGTAGCCCGTCTGCCCGTCGCTGAGCATTCCTGCATAAGGCACCTGCGGGAGCTGTATCGTCTGACGCGTGATGAGGAAGGATTTCTCCTCCGAACCTCTGCGCACTTTCAGTTCAAAGGTCGTGCCGGCCTCTCCCCGAAGCATACTGCTCACCTTGGACGTCAGCATTCCCTTCACGTCCTTCCCGTCGATGGAAAGTATGACATCACCCGCCTGCACCCCTGCCAGCTGGCTCGGAGTGCCTTCATAGGGTTCGCTGATGACGCACCTCTGCTCTTTCCTGTGGTAGCGTATCACGCTGCCTATGCCGGCATACTTGCCTGTAGCCATCTGCCTCAAGTCCTCA
>CAJOLC010000034.1 GCA_905235305.1 uncultured Bacteroidaceae bacterium
GATTAAGCCACTGTTCGACATTAAAGCCATCCTCGAGAACATGCAAAATTAAAATAACAGGCGCACACGTGAACTGGGTGACGCATCGCCGAAGTCAGGGGATATTCCTCTCGTGGCAAAGAGCGAGTAATCGGCACATCTCCTTCTTTCTTCAAGTGTGTTTCGAGGCAGTTATCATACTTGGTTACATAACATGCCATGCCAATTTCCTCAACGCATTAGGGAGGAGTGATTGCAGCATCATGAACCTGCAATTGAATATTCATGAACCTGCAATTGAATATTCATGATGCTGCAAGCAACTCACACTAATGCATCGGCTGTTCCGATGTGGTGAGCGTCCTGAACCTCATGGCTGAGTGGTGGGACAAACAAGGAAGAGCAACGCCTCGTGGAAGCAGAATGTCTGCTGCACGGGCGTTGCTCTTCCTTCGTCGAGAGCGGGAACTCGTTCCCTCCCAGCTATTGTAGCGGGATAGCTCCCTTATTTCTTCTGATAATAGTCGTGGATGATGTACCAGGCTTGCTTGCGTTCGCCTTTGTCGCCGACGAGTCCCTTGCGGTTGAAACCTTCCTGGAAGGTCTGATGCAGGCGGGTGGGGCTGCGGAAGTCGAAGAGTATCCAGGGACTGATGCCTGCAAGGTTGGGGATGTTCTGGAACATCTCAAGGTTCATGCGGTACAGCTTTGCCTGGAAGTCCTCACTCCAGCTGCCCGCCACATCCTCCTGTCCTCGGATGCCGGCCTTGGCTTCGGCACCGAACTCGCTGATGAAGATGGGCTTGTCCGTCGCTACCTCCCAATGGATGTCCTTAGGTGCCTTAGGCCAACCTTCGTACCATCCCATGTACTTGTTTATGCCGACCATGTCGAGGTTCTGGTAGAAGTCGTCGTTCATAAGGAACTTGTCGGCCTTGCGGTCAAAGTAGGCGAGGTCGAAGGCTGCTACGAAGAGTCGCGTCGTGTCAATGTCCTTGCCGGTCTGAAGCAGACTGGAGAGGAACTTGTTGCGTTCAGGCGTGTTGCGTGTCTCGTTGGCAATGCCCCAGAAGCAGTCGGCGCATCGGTTCTTGTCGCGTTGGATGGTTTCGGAGAGCATACGCTGCGCCTTCTCCAGCGTCTTGATGTTCTTGAAGTCGATGGCTTGCCATACGGGTATCTCCTGCCATATCATGATGCCCCGACGCTCTGCTCCGCGTACCATGTGGCGGCTCTGCTGGTAGTGAGCCAAACGTATCACGTTCACACCCAGTGCCTGTGCTTCGTTGAGGAGCAAGTCGGCGTCTGCTTCCGTACAGGCACGCCGCTTCTGCATCGGTATTTCTTCGTGGATGCTGATGCCTTTGAGGAAGATGGGCTCGCCGTTGAGCAGCACCTGCGTGCCCTGCACTTCTATGTTGCGGAAGCCTATCTCGTCCGTCACTTCGTCGTCAGCAGTGCGCAGTTCCACCTTATATAGTTTGGGGTTGGCAGGGCACCATCTCGTGAGCTTCTTCACAGGGATGTCTGCCGAGGCAATGCCGGCATCGTCGGTTGTCATCTTGATAGTCTTCTTCAACTCTGGTATGGAAAGCGTCACGGTCTGTCCGGCAACGGCTTCCGAAAGGTTGATGCGGGCGTGGATAAGGTCGCTGCGATGCTTGTCGAGCTGTATGAAGTAGTCGCTGATGTAGCGTTGCGGCACGATGCGAAGCGTAACGTCTCGGGTGATGCCGCCGTAGTTGAACCAGTCGAAGCTCATGGCCGGGATGGCATCCACCTCGCGACGGTTGTTCACGCGCACTGCCACGAAGTTGTCGCCGTCCTTCAGCAGTTCGGTGATGTCCGTGGTGAACTCTGTGAAGGAGCCTTCGTGAGTGCAGGCTTCCTTGCCTCCCACATAGACTTTCGCCCTGTAGCTGACGCCTCCGAAGCAGAGCAGATAGCGTCGGCCAGCCTCTGGCTTGATGTCGAAATGGCGGCCATACCAGACCGTGCCTTCGTAGTATTTGAGGTCTTCCCGCTGGGAATTCCAGTCGCCCGGCACGCGGAGTGTCTCGGCGTCGTCAATGGAATACTCCTCTCGGTCGTTCTTTCCCCAGGCACGGTCACCACGGGCAATGCCCCTGTCGGCATCGTATTGGTCGATTACAAAGTTCCAGTCGCCATTGAGCGAAACTTCGCGGCGTGCGTCGTCCGTCGCTGCTTCGGCTCGAAGCGTTGCCCACGAAGACGGACAAAGCATGGCAGCCAGCAGCACAAAACCTACTTTACAGTTCATAATAGCTATTTACGATTTGTCAAATTGTTGTTTGCGATTAGTTTGAAGCCTCAGGGGACAAACCTTTCCCTGCCTCTTCTCGCCCCTTTTCATTCTTTCATTTTTTCATTATCTCATTATTCTTCGTCACCTTGATGAATGCCACTTCTTTGTTGGAGATGTTGATGTAGAAGACTTTCCCTTTGGCGGCTGGCAGGTTCTCCTTGTGCGTTTCGGTCAGGATGCCGTCCTTGTATATCTCAATCCTATAGCCGCCGGCCTCGTTGACCCTGACCTCTACGGGTATGTCGATACGGTTTTCCTTCGTCTCGTCTGGCATGTCGTCGGGGAAATGGAGTATGCCGAGCGTCTGTTCGTTACCGTTGTGCAGGCAGCTGACCTTGCCGCCGCCGTAGGTAGCGGTGATGGAGATGTTGTCACCCGTGCCGGGCAATCCCGGCCAGATGATGTCCTCGTTTGCTGCAACCATTGCCATAAACTTCCTGTAATACTCGCCATATTCGTTGGTTTCCCCCTCGGGATTGCCCACATGGCCGTAGGAATAGACTGCAAACCCTTGCGAGCCTCGTTCGAGGAAGCCAACCATGTACTCTTGGGTATAAGGCCATGTGTTGAGACTCCTAATGCCTATCTCCGTACTCATCAGGAGGGGGAGTCGGGTAGGGTAGCTCCAAGTGTCGTTAACCCTGTAAACCTGGTCGAGATTCTTCCAGATGTTCAGGGCGGAAGGCCAGTAGAACATCGTGGCAATGGCGTCTATCTTACTGTCGCGGAACGTGGTGGCATCGGTGCCGCTACGGTCGATGATGCCCGTCTCGCCCTTTTCCGGACCACCGGCAATCGGGTTCATCATGGTGATTTTATATGGGTCTTGCAGGTGAAAGGCAGTAGTGAATCTCGAGAACCACAGTTTGACGATGCCCAACTTGAAGCGGTTCCATGAGGTTTCGCCTGTCTCTTCCTTCCACTTCTCAAAGGCTTCCAGCGTGTAGGGGTTGAAGTCTGCGTCTTCTCCCTGGTAGCTGATGTGCTCCTCATTACCAATCTGTACGCCGATCACGTCTTCCGAATCCTTGTAATGGCTGGCAAGCTGTCCCAGCATCCTTACTATCCTTCCATAGACAACGGGGTGGGAGTAGCACGGCATAATTTCAGAGTATTTCCTTTCTCGCTGTGTCTTGATGTCCTTGATGATGTTGCCTTCCTTGTCCTTCACCCATTGTATGGCGTAGTTGTCGCCGTCCCTTGTGTCGAGATTGTACATCCAGAGATCCTCGGGAGCCGTTAGGAATGGCATGTCGAACTGCTCGTGCATGAACAGCACCCACACGATTTTCACGCCGTGACGCTTGGCCTTCTCCAGTATCCCGTCGGTATATGTGAAGTCGAACCTACCGTCCTGAGGCTCGATGTCGCTCCAGTGTATCATGAACATGGCAGCGTTCGCGCCCAGTTTGCTGTAGGCTTCGAAGACTTTGTCGTAGTCGGTGTCGCTGCCTTTCCTTCTCGTGTCCCAGAAACCCACCTCGATGCCTCTCATGTAGAAAGGTTGCAACTCGCCGTCAGCACCTTTGGCCATGATTGCCAGCTTCTCGTTGCTGTTGCGCACCAATGCCAAGGGGACGCCTTTCTTCCGAGCCTCTTCCTTCGACAGAATCGTTGCGGTCTTCACCTCGAATGCAGTGTCAAACAGGCACTCGACGTTTTCTATCGCCTTACTTCCCGTGCCGGCTTTCTTCTTGTTCTGTGCTCCGGCACACCATGCCGAGCAGAATGCTGAGAACAGCATAATAATAATCGTTCTTTTCATCTTTAATTCTTTTTATCTTTTCTCCTACAAAGTTAATAATAATCCTAATTGTGTGAATCACATTGCGGTATAAAATATCCTTTACTGGCAAAACTTAAGTGATGCTGGATATAGGATTCCCCACTGGCTTCTTATCATCCTATCTCTTACTGATAGACTCTTTCCCCAAATATAAGGCTGCCAATACGAACCATGTTCGAGCCGTGGCGGACGGCAATTGAGTAGTCGTGGCTCATGCCCCAGGAACATATGGAACGCTTGCCTTTGAACACTGAGTATTGACTGCTTATTGTCTCGAAGAGCAGCCTTGCCTGTTCGAATTCACTGGCTATCTGGGCTTCGTCGTCCGTGTTGGTTGCCATGCACATAAGGCCCTCTATGCTGACGTTTTCGTACAGTTGCCATGTGCCACTCGCAATGAATGCAAGCAACTCCTCGGGAAGGAAACCGAACTTTGTCTCTTCCTTGGCAATATGTACTTGCATGAGCACGGGTATGACTCGCCCATTCTTCTTCGCTTGCTTATCGATTTCCTTCAGCAAGTGTTCCGAATCAACAGCATGGATAAGGCTAATGAATGGTGCGATGTATTTCACCTTATTCGTCTGCAGATGCCCTATGAAGTGCCATTCAATATCCTTTGGCAATGCCTCGTACTTCTGCACGAGCTCCTGCACATGGCTCTCGCCGAAGATGCGCTGCCCATTGTCGTATGCTTCTTGAATCATTATGGCAGGATGGTACTTACTGACAGCCACCAACTGCACACCTTTGGGCAATGTCTGTCTAATGCTGTTTATCTTTTCAACAACCATTTGCTATGGGATAGATTATAGGTCAGAGGCTTTGAACTTAAACACATCGATGATGGCCGTCTCAGTAATAGAGACGATGACCCATTCGCCAAGGGTGCCTTTCATGGCTTCATCGAGCCTGGCAACAGCGCGGTGAAAGTCGTTGGCCTGGATGAGTGCCGATTGTACGGTACGCTTCTCCACGGCCGTCTTTTCGTCGATTGAAATGTAGGCGATGCGTGCTTTGAACCAATGATCATCGTTTAGGTCTTCACTGTCGAATAGGTCGGACAGCCGCGCCCGCTTGATGTCGGTCACGATGAACTCGCCTGTCATGAAAGGTGTAATCTCTTCGATGAACCGTTTCTCAGCTTCAGTGAAACTGATGGCATCTACTAAATATGTCTCCGTGGTCTTCTTGACGAGACCGCTCTCCAAGGTCTTGTCGTAACGGACCTTGCATTCAAACCATTCGCTTTGCATATAAATGAATTAGATATTTTTAATGTATTATCAATTTGTACTTACTTTTTGTACCAGAAGAAGTAGCTGTTCTGCTTCCGCTTTTCCTCAGGTGTCTTAGCACTGAATACTTTTTCGAGCGTGTAGGGATGATAGCCGGTTGCCCAACATGTTGTGCTGACAGTCATAGGCGTAGGCGTGAAGTCCTGAACCTGCTCGAGTTTGAAGTTCATCTCTCTTGTCAGTTTGGCAAGCTCTGCCATGTCTTGCTCAGTACAACCTGGGTGCGAACTAATGAAGTAGGGAATAAGTTGCTGCCTCAGTCCTGCCTTGCTGCAAGTAGCATCGAAGATGTTCTTAAACTCTCTGAAAAGCTTGAAGGAAGGCTTTCGCATTATATTTAGAACAGTATCGCTTGTATGCTCTGGAGCCACCTTCAGCCGCCCACTCACGTGCTTTATGATAAGTTCCTTAGTATATTCTCTTGCTGCATGGTTCATGGCTTCATTTTTCCAGTCATGGAGCAACATGTCGTAGCGAACGCCACTGCCTATAAAACTTTTCTTGATGCCAGGCAGAGCATCAACAGCCCTATATATGTCGAGCAGAGGACGGTGGTCTCCGTTCAAGTTCGGACAGATGGCAGGATGGATGCACGACGGGCGTTTGCACTTCTCGCACACCTCCTGGCGTTTTCCTCTCATCCTATACATATTGGCACTCGGCCCCCCTAAGTCACTCAAATAGCCTTTGAAGTCTGGCATCTGAGTAATGGCCTTTACTTCTTTTAATATACTTTCTTTCGAACGGCTCACGATGAACTTCCCTTGATGAGCACTGATTGTGCAGAATGCACAACCCCCAAAGCATCCGCGATGCAATGTAACGCTGAAGCGTATCATATCGTAGGCCGGTATGCGTTTGCCATTGTACTTGGGATGAGGTAGTCGTGTATAAGGTAAGTCGAAACTGTGATCCAGTTCCTCCGATGTTAGAGGAGGATAGGGAGGATTAATAACGACCCACTTGTCTTTGGTCTGTTGCAGAAGTCGCTGAGCCTGGATTTTGTTGCTTTCTTCCTCTATATGTCGGAAGTTCTCGGCATGAAGTCGAGGTTGTTTCAAGCAATCCTCATAGCTGTGCAGCACGATGTCATCCTCCGTAATGCCTCCAGGTATGTCTTCCAACTTGCAGACGAATGCAATCTGGTGAGACATCTTTGCGATTACCTCACGAAGCACATCTCTTGTTATACAGGCTTCACCATTTTCGTCGTAATGGAGTAGGGGATGGAAATCTTCTATTGCATCGCTAAGCAGACGAACGAGTTCCAGCGTTGGCTTCTCGCCCATTCCGTATGTAATGAGGTCGCCATCGCAGTCCATGAGGATGCTTGGACGAAAACTTTCCTGCCAGTAGTCGTAGTGCATCACCCTTCGCAAACTTGCTTCGATGCCTCCAAGTACAATGGGCACATCGGGAAAGAGCTTCCTCAGTATGTTTGTATAGACGATGGTAGGGTATTCCGGACGCATATCGTGACGTCCGTCAGGACTATATGCATCTTCACTTCTCAGACGACGCGCAGCTGTGTACTTGTTCACCATGCTGTCCATGCATCCAGGCGAGATACCAAAGAAGAGACGTGGCCTGCCAAGCTTCTTGAAATCACGGAAATCTCCATGCCAGTCGGGTTGTGGCACGATGGCAACTCGTAAGCCTTCCGCTTCAAGCAAGCGTCCGATGACGGCAGCGCCGAAGGCAGGATGGTCCACATAGGCATCTGCACTGAAGAGTATTACGTCAGCATGATTCCAACCACGCAAATCCATCTCCTTGCGTGTGGTCGGCAGCCAATCCGTCAAGTTTGCCATAAATTAAACCACTGCTAATTAATCATCCCTCTGTGATGTCTTCAATGCCTCAATCTGTTCTTTCTTCCAATCGATGAAGAGCAGGATAAGTTGATGTAAGCCAAAAGCCTTCATGTCGTTATGGAAGATAATGTGTTCGCAAAGGTCAAGCAAATCAGAATCTGGCTTATCATTTGAAAGCAAGCCACGCACGTTGAGACGTAACTTCTCAAGGACATTCTCTTCAACAATGCCGTTGCTATCAAGTAAGTCCGAGAAAAGGGAGTAGCGGTCGATGGTCTTCAAGTGAGAGTCTTCGACAGAAAGTTGTCGAGAACCCTTCATGTTGCAAAGTATTGTATACATCTTGTGAAAGAAGAATTATAAATGATGAGTAAGGACTTTTTAAACAAAGCAGGTATTTAAAAGGATCTGTCTTTATTTCCCCAGCAAGTAATCAATAGCGATGCCTATGATGTCCCGCCTGGATTGTGTCTCTTTGATACATTCAAGTGGGAAGCCAAATGCTAAGACGCGATATTCCGGACCGGGATAGGCAATAGCTGCCGAATGGTTGCCTGCCGTATATACCATCGTGTTGAAAGCTCCATTCACGCCCTCGATGACATCAGTACTCCTTACCCAATAGTTTACTTCGCTTGGGTTGCAGAAGATGCTTGCTGTGTTGTTTAGACCTTGAACAGAACAGATGCTGTCCGTTGGAACATTTGATACAAAACGGTATTTTAACTTTTCTGCCACGAAAGCATCTTGCTGGGCATTGTGCATGTCACTTCCGATAAATGCTCCACTCACCATGATTGATGTTTTTTGAAGCGTGAGTTGTGATATGGCAGAAAGCATTTCGTCGGTATAGGCTTTCCGACGCGTCAGGGAGTAGCCGTCGTCCTTTTGTGCGCCGAGAATAAAGTTTGCGATACGATAGCTACGGAGGTCAAGCTTTGGTAGCTGAACTGGCGTACAACTGCTTATGTTACAATCTGGATGCTTTGCAAGGATATCTGCGGCATAACGAACACTATAGTCGTGGGTATTGCCCATCAGGAACAGTCCCTCGAAGTCGTCGCTGCTCACGCCAAAACCATCACCTGTTTCCTTGCCATAGTTGGCCTTGTCGAAGCTTATCTGTGGTCCGCAGAAGCCAGGAGACATTACGTCAATCACTCCCGGGTCTGTGTTGAAATCGAATCCACCGGTTTTCTCATTGTCAAATGGCAGAGGACTGGCAAGCCTTTGAAAGGCATCAACAAGCAGGATAGTTGGAGCATTGTCTGTCTCAGCAACAGCGGCACAAACCTCGTCGCTTGGCAAACTAGCTCCGCCTTCGTTGACGGCTTCCACACGGAAGCTGTAGAGCACGCCAGGTATGGCTTCCGTCTTGAACATACAGTCATGTCCGTTTACATAATGTCCGTTGTCGAAGTCCTTTCCTGCCTTTTTCATGTAAACGACATAACCATCTGGATTTGCAGTGGGCTCGGATGGATCTTGTGTAGGTGTCCATCGGACAGTGATTTCATTCGTTTCCTTGTTGGATTCAGCACTGATACCAGTCACAGGCAACGGCTGAACCACAACATCTTTACCTCCGTGAGTTGTAGCAACGAACCGAAGCATGGCCTTGTATATGGCACGCGACATGAGGAACTTGAAATATGGGTCGTGACCGAAACGCATGTCAGCCCAGTTCTGGTGGCTAAGCATTTCGAAGATGATGGAAGGCACCTGCGGGTCACGAGTCTCACCGTAATTCTTGTCGTAGAGGTCTCTTCTGTTCCAAAAGCCAAGCTCCCTCGACAAATCATTTGTGACTTGTGTCATTACCATATCTGCGAGGTCGCGACTGACAAGCCTTGAAAGTCCAGCAGCGGTCTTGCCGTCGTAGAAGTCTGTCGAATAGATTCCGAGTGAACCAACAAGTGTGTTGTCTGTTCTGTATCCAGCATCGCTATGAACTGACATGTAGAGTTCGATGGGAACATTCAGCCCGCTGTCTCCTTTCAAGTAGTTACTGCCACGAGTGACATGGTTTACTGTTAATGGACGGGAATTCACATCGTCCTTGCTGTCATCGTTCCCCCGACGGGAATATACGCTGTCAGGCATTCCATACCATTGTGCCGAGTAACGGGCTGCCTCAAGGCATCGTGGCAAATCGCTGCTGAGCGGCAAGGCCATTGTTGAATCTCCACGAACAATATTACCCATTCCGCCGCCAAGTCGCACGGCATCTGCTGTGATGACGCCTTTGTAGTTGCTTAGGTTGGTTAGGGAAATGTAATTATCATCTGCTTTATCTTTTGTGAAGTGGAATGTCCCCAGATATACCCATGTACCTCCACCCATTTGCTGATTAACGCGGAATTGACTCTCGATGCCTCCGTGCTTGACGGTATAGGTTGCATCCGATACGCTACCTGGTACGGTTTGGTAGGCAATATAGACGGCATAATCGTCCTCGACAAGTACTTCAGGAATCCATAGCACTTCGCTTGTCATCCTTTTGTTCTGTGTTGATTCAATCATGCGATATGTTCCTATCTTGAAAGGATTCTCGCCATTCTCATAGCCTTCCTCATTGTGTCCGAAGCCTACGCCACCATATTGCCAGCGAAAGTTGCTGACGCGTTCCTCGTAGCGACTGCCGTCCCAGATGTAATCATTGTCGACGATGATTTCCTGTTTCTGCCAGTCTCGTTCTCTCGGGGTAAAGACTACGGCTCCAGCATTTTGAAGCATTGGGATGAGATAGGGCACAACGAAGGTTTGTGTGAACATGTCTTCGGTGGTACAAAAGAGTCTGGGGCGTTGCCATACCCACTCCTGCTTGTCGAAATTGTAGTATTTGCCGTGACTGTGGCAGACGCTGAGATGGCGACCTTGTAAGCCTTTTTTGATGTTGTAGGGGCGATTCATAGGAGTTACCCATGGATTGCCTTTGTAAAGTTCACGTTTATAGACGCGAGCAGTATCAGCCCTGTCCATCATACTTGTTGGGATGAGCTGCTCGATAGGTGTATCTTTTGCAAAGATGCTGATGTCGTATGTATTGTAGGGCATTGGCAGAAGCCGCTTGATTTCGGTATAGAGGTCACCCACAACAAGCGGTGTAAGGGGCTGGGCGATAAAATTGTCGCTCAGGACGATAGTAAGGTGCTTCTCTTTGCTGTTTGTTATAATGTCCTCGATTTTTATCGTTTTGAGGTTTGGAAAGCTTGGGTTGGTGTACGAGGCCATGTATTCACGCAGGTTCTGGAAGCCGTCGTTCTGTGCCAAAGCCATTGAACATTGAATATATAAGAGTAAGAGTAAGGGAAGTGTTCGTTTCATTTAACTGTGAATATGAATTGTAAATTATCTACTGTGAAGTATTGGGCTTGAAGCGAATCAACTATACACTACGAACTGACGAACTGTTCCGGATGCAGTCCTTTATAGTTGGCAAAGTATTTTTTTATTTCCTTCATTTGTGTTTCGATATCGCCATTTGGTACGATTGTCTTCGTGCAAGCAATCTTCCTTTCGGCATAGTCGAGTCCATATAGCAGTATGGGAATTTCTGCCTTAAGGGCGATGTAGTAGAAGCCCTTTTTCCAATCAGCTTGGGCTTTACGCGTACCTTCTGGGGTGATGCAGAGCCTGAACTTCTTGGCTTGTTTTGCTTGCTGGGCAATGATGTCGGTGGAGTGCATTTGCTTGCTGCGATAGACGGGGATTCCGCCAAGCTTTCGCATCAGGATGCCCACGGGCCAGAAGAACCATTCTTTTTTCATGAGGAAGTCGCAATGAAATCCTTTGGCACGACTGTAGAGGTTGCCGACGATGAAGTCCCAGTTGCTTGTGTGCGGGGCAAGTGCTATGATGCATTTATCGGGCAAGGGTTCCGTGATGATTTCCGTGAAATGGAACCAGTCAAACAGAATCTTTCTGGCAAGTTTGTTGAACATTTATTCCTATTTATGATTTGACGATGTACTGCTTATGTACCATTTTCGGGGATTCGCACATGTCATGTACATTATACCTCGCTTTATGATACATAAAATGTTTAGAGGTTTTGTATCTGGTCAATAATCTCGTCTGTGCGCTTCTGCATATCATCACGTAGTTTTTTGAAGAAGAGCTGCGTGCTACCAAGTTCGACGTGAGAGAGACGGCAAATCAAGTCGCTCTGCATCTTCATGATGCTGAGCATCACATTTTCTACATCCTGCTTGTTGTCCTTCTTTGAGAAGTCCGAAGCAGCCATACACTCTGCCAGCAGTTCGCCACACAGATAGTTGATGTGTTTTTTCAGGTCTTTGCGTTTCATAAGTGTACAAATATATATATAAGGTATGGTGACTTTATTCAAAGGTCAAAGGTACATATTTTTTCCGACTTCACAAGGGAAACGGTCAAAACTTTCAGCTTATTTCACATTTTCTGCTTCGAGCAGGATAAATACGTGTACAGATGCTTGCCAAATACCTTAGCCTATCAATCTTGGTAAACAATACCTCTTTGCTCAACAAGGTATGCCTCTTTATTTAATGCGGATAGCATGTTAATTTAACTTGTCGGCAATCAACTTTGCAAAGCATAAATTTTGTATTTCGAATTAAATGTTGTAACTTTGCCGCCGAAAACATTTAACTCATTATAATAAACACAATAATCATGAAGAAAAGTGCACTTCAGGTGGCTCGTGCCGCCTATCAGCCTAAGCTCCCAAGGGCTTTGCAGGGACCGGTTGTAGCAAAGGAAGGCGCTGCAACACAGAGCGTCGGCAACCAGGAAGAGATTAAGGCAATGTTCCCCAACACGTACGGTATGCCCGTCATCACCTTCGAGGCCGGCGAGCAGAAGACTCTCGAGCCGTTCAACGTGGGCATCATCCTCAGCGGCGGTCAGGCACCTGGTGGCCACAACGTCATCAGCGGTCTCTACGACGGCGTGAAGTCCCTCAACAAGAACAGCAAGCTTTACGGCTTCTTGATGGGTCCCGGTGGACTCGTTGACCACAAGTATGTGGAGTTCACCGACGAGTTCATCGACGAGTATCGCAACACCGGCGGCTTCGACATCATCGGCAGCGGTCGCACGAAGCTCGAGAAGACTGAGCAGTTCGAGAGCGGCATTGAGATTCTCCGCAAGCTCGGCATCAAGGCACTTGTCATTATCGGTGGCGATGACAGCAACACCAATGCCTGCGTGCTGGCTGAGTATTATGCTGCCAAGAACTATGGCGTGCAGGTCATCGGCTGTCCCAAGACCATCGACGGCGACTTGAAGAACGACCAGATAGAGACGAGCTTCGGCTTCGACACCGCCTGCAAGACCTACAGCGAGCTTATCGGCAATATCCAGCGCGACTGCAACAGCGCCCGCAAGTACTGGCACTTCATCAAGCTCATGGGACGCAGCGCAAGCCACATCGCACTGGAGTGCGCACTGGAGACACAGCCCAATGTCTGCCTCATCAGCGAGGAGGTGGAGCAGAAGGCCATGAGCCTGGACGACGTGGTTACTTACATTGCAAAGATCGTGGCTGACCGCGCAGCCGAAGGCAACAATTTCGGTACGGTCCTCATCCCTGAGGGTCTGATTGAATTTATTCCCGCCATCAAGAAACTCATTGCAGAGCTCAACGAAGTCCTCACAGACCCGACGACCGGCGAGAGCCGCGTGTTCGGCAGCAAGGACGAGCAGGTGAAGTTCGTCAAGAGCAACATCGCTCCCGACAACCTTGCAGTGCTCGAAAGCCTTCCCAAGGATGTGGAGCGTCAGCTCTGCCTCGACCGCGACCCTCACGGCAACGTTCAGGTCAGCCTCATTGAGACGGAGAAGCTTCTCAGCGCCATGGTTGCCATGAAACTCGACAAGTGGAAGCAGGAAGGAAAGTACAACGGAAAGTTCGCTCCCCAGCACCACTTCTTCGGCTACGAAGGACGTTGCGCTGCTCCCAGCAACTACGATGCTGACTACTGCTACAGCCTCGGCTACAACGCAAGCCGCCTTATCGCCAACGGAAAGACTGGCTATATGAGCGTCATCAAGAACACCACGGCTCCCGCAGCCGAGTGGATAGCCGGCGGCGTGCCCATCACGATGATGATGAACCTGGAGCGCAGGAACGGAGCCATGAAGCCCGTCATCCGCAAGGCCCTCGTCGAACTCGACGGCGCCCCCTTCAAGTTCTTCGCCAGCAAGCGTGAGGATATGTCTATCCTGGCCCCATCCAGTACTGGGGACCCAGCGAGGTCTGCGACCAGTGCACGAAGACCCTTGCTCTTGAACAAGGCAAATAAATAGACTTGGCAAAAGAAAGAAGTAGGACCGTGTCGCATTCTCAAAAGAGAAAGACGAACGGCAAGAAAAGGCAGACCCGCGGGAAGCAAAAGCAGACTTCCCGTGGGTTCCGCTTATTGCGCATATTCCGAGGCTTACCTTCATGGACGCTTTGGCTTGGCGGCCTGCTGATTACGGCGGTATATGTTGGTTTGTTCTACCACTTCTTTGTCGACCCATTCAGTTTTAGATGGCGTGCCATCTATGGCGAAATGGCATTCCCCGAGGGCTATGAGGTTCGTGGTATTGACATCAGCCACTACCAGGAACGCGTCAACTGGGAGAAACTTCGCAATGCTTCAATGGGAGATGCACCTGTCAGCTTCGTGTTTATCAAAGCTACAGAAGGCGAAAAACTGTTCGACGAAAGCTTTAATCGTAACTTTGCTAATGCCAGGCGAAATGACTTAATCAGAGGTGCTTACCATTTCTTTGTGCCTGGCATCAACCCGAGAAAGCAAGCGGACTTTTTTATTTCTATAGTTCAACTTGAACCTGGCGACTTGCCTCCCGTCCTTGATATTGAGAAGAAAGGCAACTTGACACCAGAGCAACTACGTCGGGACGCTAAGGTTTGGCTTGATATAGTAGAGAAGGAATACGGCGTGAAGCCCATTCTATACACGGGCTACAAGTTTAAGGTCGACTATCTTAACACACCTGAATTTGATGCATATCCTTATTGGATAGCACACTACTACGTCGATAAACTTTCATATAAAGGTGAGTGGACATTCTGGCAGCACACCGATTGTGGCAAAGTCGCTGGCATAAACGGCTTTGTGGATTGTAATATCTTCAACGGGACGTTAGAAGATCTTCAGAAGTTAACGTTGCAATAAGGATTAGAGATTGGGGCTTAGGTTTTGGTTGCATTGCAGCTATTTTAAAGCCTTAATGCATCTTTGTCCCTGTGCGGGCTTCTACCACATTGACTACATAGTCTCCCAGTTTTTCGCAGGCATTGACGAGGTCCATGTATATGGTTCCGATGCCATAGGTGTATTTGTGGTTGTTGATGTCGATGATGTTCTGCGACTTCAACTGGTCGCGATAGTTGTTTATCTCCGTTTCGATGTTGTAGCTTTTGTACACGTCGAAGTAGTCTTTCCTGCCGCTCATCAACTGATTCATTTGGGTGAGAGCCTGATTTGTGAGCCCCATCATGGCATGGAGGTTCTTGTATTGCTCCTCAGTAAAGTGCTCTTTCTTGCCCTGAACCTTAGAGTTGATGGTCTGAGCCATGTGGTAGCATGAATCACCGATGCTTTCCACCTCGGAGATTTCCCTGAGCATGGCACGAATCTTTGCCTTTGTCTCGTCGCTCAGATGTGCGTCGCTCACCTGGTCCAGATAGTCGGCAATGCTGATTTCCATGTTGTCGGCAATGTTTTCATACTTTTCTATCCGGCTGAGAAGCTTGCTGAACTTGTTGTGGTCCTTTTCTGTAAGCAGTTCCTGAACCATACCGAACATACGTTGTATGCGTTCGCTGAACGAGACAATCTCCTTTTGTGCCTCAAGGACAGACAACTCGGGGGTCTTCATGATGCCGGACGTAATGAAATGCAGACGGAAGTCCTCTTCTTCGCCAGCGTTCTTTGGCTTGATAACCCAGCAGACGAACTTCTCTATTTGAGGCACGAACCAGATGAGCAACAACGTATTGCTTATGTTGAAGGCAGAATGGAAAGTGGCAAGGGCAACGCTTGCTTTGATGGCAAAGTCTGGTGCATCGGGAGTCATCTCGGGGTCGAAGCCGGAGATGTTACATACTATCATGAAGAAAGGTTTCATTAGGAGAAGAACCCAAAAGACGCCTACGGCATTGAAACTCAAGTGGGCAAAGGCAGCTCTTCTGGCTTGTGTGTTGGCACTGAGAGCAACGATGTTCGACGTGATGGTCGTACCAACATTCTCGCCTAACACGAGCATCACACCTTGTTCTATCTGCAAAACACCAGTCGAACAGAGCATCATCGTGATTGCCATGATGGCAGCCGACGACTGCACACAGAGTGTCAATATCGTTCCAATGAGAAGGAAGAACAGATTTACGATGAAACCTCCGTCCGCATATTCTTCGAAGAAAGCGGAGATGGCTTCTTTCGAAGCAGGGGAGTCCACCAGCGAGAAGCCCGTCTCTTTCAAAGTTGCAAGGCCGAGGAATAGGAATGCTACGCCAAAAAGGAAGTCGCCTACGATGCGACGCTTCTTCATGTAAATCAGGATAATACCCAAAAAGAAGGCTGGATATACAAAATCTGCGATGTTGAATCCCATTCCAAGCGACATAATCCATGCTGTAAGTGTCGTACCGATGTTGGCGCCCATAATGACACTAATGGCCTGCACAAGTGTCAGCAAGCCAGCGTTTACGAACGAAACGGTCATCAATGTCGTTGCGGTTGAGCTTTGTACGGCAGCCGTCACACACATACCTGTGAGCATGCCGGTGAATCGATTCGTCGTCATTGCACCAAGAACATGGCGAAGTTGCGGACCAGCCATCTTTTGGAGCGCTTCACTCATCGATTTCATACCGAACATCAAAAGCGCCAGAGAGCCCAAAAGTTTAAAGATTACTAACAATGTCATAGTGTACGCGAAATGGGTTGTTATTTTCGTTGACGCTGCAAAAATACAAAAAACGCTTTTTATATGCAACATTTAATCGAGAAAGTTTTTATACAGTTAAAAGCTTCGCACGCGAATCGCTATGGAGATGCCAAAATACGCGACGCGTCATGTTGCCAAACGCGACGCGTCATATTGCCAAACGCGACGTGTCATGTTGCCAAACGCGACGTGTCATGTTGCCAAACGCGACGTGTCATGTTGTCAAACGCGACGTGTCATGTTTTGTGAGATGGCTGAGGATGTTTGTTTCGCAGTTGGTCAGCTTCTATCAAAACGATATATTTGAAGAAAATACTCCTGCTTGACAATTTAGGCGAAAAACATATCATTTTCTTTTGCTTTTCCCCCATTTATTCGTACCTTTGCACACGCAATTCTAATATATATATAATATGTGTGACAAATTGTTTATTTTCGACACGACGCTTCGCGATGGCGAACAGGTGCCAGGCTGCCAGCTCAATACGGTCGAGAAGATTCAGGTCGCCAAGCAGTTGGAAGCCCTCGGCGTGGACGTCATCGAGGCAGGTTTCCCTATCAGCAGTCCCGGCGACTTCAATAGCGTAATAGAAATCAGTAAGGCTGTGACGTGGCCCACGATTTGTGCTTTGACCAGAGCGGTCGAGAAAGACATCGATTGTGCGGCCGAAGCTCTGCAATATGCCAAGCATAAGCGCATTCATACGGGTATCGGCACGAGTGAGAGCCATATCCGATATAAGTTCAACTCTACGCCCGAGGAGATTATCGAACGTGCCGTTGCTGCCGTGAAGTATGCCAAGCGTTATGTGGAAGATGTGGAATTCTATGCTGAGGATGCTGGCAGAACTGACAACGAGTACCTGGCTCGCGTCATAGATGCCGTGACTAAGGCCGGAGCTACGGTCTGCAACATTCCCGACACGACAGGCTTCCGCACGCCTTACGAGTATGGTGAGAAGATAAAATACCTCTACGAACATGTTGATGCTTTTGCTGCTGGCAAGAGTATCCTCTCAACACATTGCCACAACGATCTCGGCATGGCAACCGCCAACACAGTGGCTGGAGTGCTGAATGGAGCAAGGCAGGCAGAGGTAACGATTAACGGCATTGGCGAAAGAGCCGGCAATACCTCGCTCGAAGAGATTGCCATGATATTCAAAACGCATCCCGACCTTGGCATCAATACGAACATCAACACAACGAAAATCTTCCCGACCAGCCGCATGGTAAGCTCCTTGATGAACATGCCGGTGCAGCCCAACAAGGCGATTGTCGGCAGAAACGCTTTCGCTCACAGCAGCGGCATACATCAAGATGGCGTATTGAAGAACGCTTCAACCTACGAGATCATGAATCCCAAGGACGTAGGTATTGACGATAACGCTATCGTCCTGACGGCGAGAAGCGGTCGTGCTGCTTTGAAGCACCGCCTGAGTGTTAATGGCATCGACATTGAAGGCGAGCGTCTCGACAAGGTTTACGACGAGTTCCTCAAGCTTGCTGACAAGAAGAAGGAAATAACGGATGATGACATCATGGTCCTGGCTGGTGCCGACCGCTCCGTATCGCATAATGTGAAACTTGATTACTTGCAGGTCACAACGGGCAAAGGTGTCCGCAGCGTTGCCAGCATCGGTCTCGTTATTGCCAATGAGAAGTTCGAGAGCGCAGCTTCTGGAAATGGTCCTGTCGATGCTGCAATTAAGGCTTTGAAGACCATTATCAAACGTCAGATGACGCTACGGGAGTTCACAATCCAAGCCATCTCAAAGGGCAGCGACGATATGGGTAAGGTTCACATGCAGGTGGAATACGATGGCAAGATCTATTATGGCTTTGGCGCCAACACTGATATTGTGACGGCTTCTGTGGAAGCTTACATTGATTGTATCAACAAATTCAAGTCTTAATCTAAATTTTATAAGTACAAAAGAATGAAGACACTCTTCGATAAGATATGGGAAGCTCATGTTGTCCAAAACATTGACGACGGGCCAACACAACTTTATATTGACCGCCTCTATGCTCATGAGGTGACAAGTCCACAGGCTTTCGACACGCTTCGTGATAAAGGCATCAAGCCTTTCCGTCCCGACCACATCGTAGCTATGCCCGACCATAACACGCCAAGCGACCAGCAAGACCATATCGATGATCCAGTAGGACGCAAGCAAGTAGAGACACTTGCTGCCAATTGCAAGGAGTTTGGCATCCGTCATTTTGCAATGGGAACAAAGGATAACGGCATCATTCATGTTGTTGGTCCCGAAAAAGGCCTCTCCTTGCCTGGCATGACAATTGTATGCGGTGACTCACATACCAGCACTCACGGAGCGGTAGGCGCCATTGCAATGGGCATCGGTACCAGCGAAGTGGCTCAGGTTCTCGCTTCTCAATGCATCCTACAGCAGAAGCCCAAGACCATGCGCATCAATATCGAGGGCGAACTCCTGCCATGCGTGACATCTAAGGATGTTGCCCTCTACATCATGGCACAAATGACAACCAGTGGTGCCACGGGTTATGCCGTAGAGTACGCAGGTAGCACTATTCGCAATATGTCTATGGAAGGCCGCCTTACGCTCTCAAACCTATCAATCGAGATGGGTAGTCGTGCTGGCATCATTGCCCCGGATGAGACAACCTTTGCATATCTGAAGGGACGTGAATATGCTCCTAAAGGTGAAGCTTGGGACAAGGCTGTTGAAGAGTGGAAGAAGCTTAAGAGTGATGATGATGCTGTCTTCGATAAGGAAGTCACCTATCGTGCTGAGGACATCAAGCCACGCATTACCTATGGCACAAATCCCGGCGCAGGTATTGCTATTGACGAATGTATCCCGACGCTCGACAATATCCCCGAAGCTGACCAAGCTCAGTTCCTTTCTCAGCTCGAGTATATGAAGTTCAAGCCTGGACAGAAACTTGAAGGCACGCCTGTAGATTACTGTTTCCTTGGCGCTTGTACAAACGGTCGCATTGAGGATTTCCGAGCTTTCGCTTCTGTAGTTAAAGGCAAGAAAAAAGCAGAGAATGTGGTGGCTTGGCTCGTTCCTGGCAGTTGGTTGGTGCGCCAACAAATCATAGATGAGGGCATTGACAAGGTGCTTGAAGAAGCTGGTTTTGAACTTCGCCTGCCCAGTTGCTCTTCTTGTCTCGCAATGAATCCCGATAAAGTACCTGCAGGAAAGCTCAGCATATCTACATCAAACAGAAACTTCGTCGGTCGCCAAGGTCCAGGTGCCCGCACCATTCTTGCTTCCCCGCTCGTTGTGGCAGCTTCTGCAGTCACAGGTGTTATTACAGACCCCCGAAAGATGTAAAGCTATGAAACAGAAATTTGACATCATACAATCCACTTGTATTCCCATAGAGATAGACAATTGCAACACTGATCTCATCATTCCTGCACGTTATTTGGCAAGCACAACTCGCGACCCCAAGTTCTTTGGCGATGCCTTTATGCACGACCTTCGATATGATGCAGAAGGCAAACCAGTCGAGGACTTCGTGATGAATCGGCCTGCTTATAATGAAGCTCCGAAGAAAGGAATACACGAGATCATCATTGGCGGACAGAACTGGGGCTCGGGTTCAAGTCGTGAACATGCCGCTTGGGCCATCGCCGGTTATGGTGTTAGAGTCGTGATTAGCAGCAGCTTTGCTGACATCCATCGCAACAACCTCCTGAATTGTTTTGTGCTTCCTGTGGTAGTGAGTCAGGAGTTTCAGAAGGAACTCTTTCAAACTGTTAAGGAGAATCCGAATGCCGAAGTAAGGGTTGATGTGCCAAGTCAGGTCGTCACCAATCTTACGACAGGTCGCAGCGAGCAGTTTCCTATTAACAGTTACAAGAAATACTGCTTGATGAATGCCTACGACGACATCGACTTCCTCCTCTCCAACACGGATAAGATAGAAGAATGGGAAAAGGAAAGGCCATAGAGATTATGGACACTACGCTGCGCGATGGTGAGCAGACCAGCGGCGTAAGCTTTATGCCTCACGAGAAGCTCATGATTGCTCGTGCGTTGTTGCAGGACCTTAATGTCGACAGGATTGAGGTGGCAAGCGCCCGTGTCTCGGAAGGCGAGATGGAGGCCGTCAAGAATATATCTCGTTGGGCGAGTCAGAACGATAAGCTCGATAGGGTAGAGGTGCTCGGTTTCGTGGATGAGATGAAGAGCGTAGACTGGATTGTGGAAAGCGGCTGCAAGTGTATGAATCTCCTATGCAAAGGGAGCCGAAAGCATTTAGAAGGTCAACTGCACAAGACACTCGAGGAACATGCCTGCGATATCTGTCGCACGATTGACTACGCAAAGTCGAAGGGCGTCTGCGTCAATGTTTACCTCGAGGACTGGAGCAATGGCATGAAAGACAGTCCTGACTATGTCTTTTCCTTGATGGATAAGCTTAGCGAGATGCCGATAGAGCGCTTCATGCTGCCCGACACGCTTGGCATCCTCAATCCCATGGTACTTGCGGACTTTATGAAGCAGATGGTGGAACATTATCCGTCGTGTCGCTTCGACTTCCATGCCCATAATGATTACGACCTTGCCATTAGTAATGTGCTTGCCGCTGTTAGTGCTGGCTGCCAAGGAGTACATACGAGTGTCAATGGTTTGGGTGAGAGGGCAGGCAATGCTCCCCTTGCCAGCGTTCAAGCAGTACTGAAGGACCACCTCCATGTTAACACTCATATTGACGAAAGTCGTTTGGGCGAGGTGTCGAGACTTGTGGAGAGTTATAGCGGCATTGCTATTCCGCCCAATAAACCCATTACCGGCGAGAGCGTCTTTACTCAGGTTGCTGGTGTTCATGCTGATGGTGATAACAAGGCCGGACTGTATCAGAATGCCCTTCTACCCGAGCGTTTCGGTCGCAAGCGGGAGTATGCTTTGGGCAAGAACTCAGGCAAAGCCAACATCCTTCGCAACCTTGAAGAGCTTGGCCTGGAGCTTTCGTTGGAGCAGACGAAACGTGTTACGGAGCGCATCATTGAGCTTGGTGACAAGAAAGAACTCGTCACGCAGGAAGACCTGCCCTATATTGTCAGCGATGTGCTGAAGCATGGCGCACCCGAAGAGCATGTCAAACTGCTCTCTTATGTGGTGACGACGGCTTATGGCCTCAAGCCTTTGGCAAGCGTCCGACTCGAAGTGAATGGCGAGACCTACGAGGAAAGTGCTAAGGGTGACGGTCAGTTCGACGCCTTTGTCCGCGCTATTCGTCATATCTACAAGAACCGTCTGGGCCGCAGTTTCCCATGGTTGACCAACTATACCGTCAGCATTCCGCCAGGCGGGCGCACTGATGCCCTTGTGCAAACGGTTATCACATGGAACTGGAATGACCGCATCCTCCGCACCAGGGGGCTCGATGCCGACCAGACGGAAGCTGCCATCAAGAGCACCATCAAGATGCTCAACCTCCTTGAAGACGAGAATAAAAATCAAATAAAGACACAACATGAATCTTAAAATTGCAGTGTTGGCCGGCGATGGTATCGGTCCGGAGATTATGGAGCAGGGTGTTGCCGTGCTCAGTGCAGTTGCCGAGAAGTTCGGCCACGAAGTTAGTTATAAGGAAGCTCTCTGTGGTGCTCATGCCATCGACGAAGTGGGCGATCCCTTCCCCGAAGAGACATTCCAGATTTGCGAGCAGGCTGATGCAGTCCTCTTCGCCAGCGTTGGAGACCCAAAGTTTGACAACAATCCATCGGCTAAAGTGCGTCCTGAGCAGGGTTTGCTTGCCATGAGAAAGAAGCTTGGCCTTTATGCCAACATCCGTCCTGTAGAGACTTTCGACTGTTTGGTGCATAAATCTCCCCTAAAGGATGAGTTGGTTCGCGGAGCCGACTTTGTTTGCATCCGCGAGTTGACGGGTGGCATGTACTTCGGAAAGAAGCAAGAGCCGACGGTTAATGCAGAGGGTGTGGAAGATGCCCTTGACACGAACTACTACAGCCGCCCCGAAGTGGAGCGAATCTTGCGGGTGGGTTATCAATATGCACGAGCTCGCAGAAAGCATCTGACGGTGGTCGACAAGGCCAACGTGCTGGCATCCAGCCGTCTGTGGCGCAAAGTGGCACAGGAGATGATGGGCGAGTATCCCGATGTCGAGACGGACTTCATGTACGTGGATAACGCTGCGATGAGGATGATACAAGACCCTCGTTTCTTTGATGTCATTGTGACAGAGAACACTTTCGGTGATATCCTGACCGATGAGGGCAGTTGCATCACCGGCTCTATGGGCTTGCTTCCCAGCGCATCCACTGGCAGTTCGACTCCCGTATTTGAGCCTATTCATGGCAGCTGGCCGCAGGGCAAGGGCTTGAACATCGCCAATCCGCTGGCTCAGATACTTTCCGTAGCCATGCTCTTCGAGTATTTCGGCCTGAAGAAGGAAGGTGCCCTCATCCGCGAGGCAGTGAATGCAAGTCTCGACAAAAATGTCCGTACGCCCGAGATTCAGATCGAAGGCGGCGAGAAATACGGCACCAAAGAGGTGGGCGCCTGGATAGTTGATTACATTAAGCGTGCTTAGTCGCAAAACATGGCACGCCGAGTTTGCAAAGATGGCACGCCGAGTTGACCAAGATGGCATGCCGAGTTTTCGAACTTAAAATATGACGTTCGTATTCATGAAGTACAATAAGACATTACTTGCTGTATTTCTGGTACTTGGCTGTGCTGTTTCTCCAGTCAAGGCGGAAGGTGAAGATGAGTATCAGGAAGGCTTTCTGACGGCCTATTTGAACAACGCCATTGAAAAGGCAATGTCGAATGATGAGGATAAAGACGAGCCGCTTCGCTATGGTCGGAACATTACGAACTACGTCTCGGCTCCCCAGTTCGGAGGCTTTATCATAGGAAAGTACAGCTATTCGAGCAAGGATGGTGCCGACGAGAATGGCTTCGAGTGCAGGATGGTCAGGATGTATGTCTCCGGAACCATCCTTAGGGACTTCAAGTATCGCGTCCAGTTGGAGTTGAAGAACCCGGCTATGCGCGACTATACGCTGGAGTGGGTGCGCTTCAAGGAGTTCCAAGTCAAGCTGGGACAATTTAAGCGTTGCTTCACTTACGATAATCCTTTGAATCCATGGGACGTGGGACTGGGTAGTTATTCGCAAATTGGTCAGCGCATGACGGCTTTGACCCTGGATGATCCGAGCGGTGAAGTGGGGCAGAATGGCCGCGACCTCGGCTTCCAACTGCAAGGTGACCTCTTTCCCGTGGGCAAGGACAAGCGCCGTCTCATTCGCTATCAGGCGGCAATCTTCAATGGCAACGGGCAGAACAAGAAAGACAATAACAAGCAGAAGGACTGGATGGGCAACATCCAGATTCAGCCCGTCAAAGACCTCTATATCGGTCTCTTTGGCTGGACAGGCACATTTACAGGCTCGAATGATGTAAGCGTCAGGCGCAACAGATGGGCCCTCAGCAGTATCTACGAGCATAAAGACTGGAGCTTCAGGGCGGAATATGCGCATCATTCGGGACGCAACGTGAATGACTTCGACACAGAAACACAGTCCTGGAAAGAAGCCGCTTCCGGCAGAGCAGACGGCTGGTATGCCCTCGTCGGCGTGCCGTTCACGTCATGGTTGAAGGTCTATTGCTGCTACGATGTGTTCCGAAAGGATGCAACTTGGGGGTCAATGAAGAGCATCTACAGCATCTGTCCGAACTTCCAACTGCACAGAAACCTCAAGTTCCAGCTGCAATACAACTACGTAAACGACAGGACTTCGACCGATCAGAACTACCATGAGCTATGGGCACAAGCGTACGTAAGGTTCTAAAAGCAGAGAAGGATAAGAAACTTAAAAGAAAAGAAAAACGGGAAACGACAATATGTGTTGCATCACCAATTATCTTCTTCCTCTCGTTTCTTATGTTATGTTGGTACTTCCTATATGTGAGGAATGCCGACACAATGTACTTCCTGCAGGACCGCGGATGGTGGAACAGCACGAGCCTCTACCTTAAGGAATGCATGTCAGTGCCCGGAGGCTTACTCGCATGGACAGGTTCTTTCCTGACACAATTCTTCTATTATCCGGCTCTTGGAAGCATAATGTTCATTGCCCTTATGGCTATGACGTTTGCCTTAGCCAAGTGGTCCTTCCGCGTTCCCAGCGAGTGGAGTTTCCTCCTCACCATCCCTTTGGCCGCATTGCTGTGCAGTGATATCCAACTTGGCTATTGGGTCTATATCCTCACGGACGTGGATTATGTCTTCTATCACCCCTTAGGACTCTTCGCGTCTCTGCTTCTCTCCGTTCCCTTCTGGCAGTATCTGCCTGTCAGCGGAAAAGCGAAGCATTGGATATCACTTGCATGGATACCCCTCGTCGCTGCTTTGTTCTATTATCCTCTCGGTATTTATGCCCTGCTTGCAGCCGTGCTTGTAGCCCTCAGGACATCATGGAAGTCGCTCATCCTTCTCGTGCCTGTCTTATGGCTTGTGCCGATGCTGGAGACATCAGGCAGTACCTTGATGCGCCCCGACGAGGCCTGGCTCTATGGCTTCCACAAGTTCGAGCTTAACTCTCTGCGCGACTACTCTCTCGAAATTCCATTCTATCTCGTGCTCATCGTCCCTATCTTCTTCCCTTTCTTCAAGAAACTTCCTTCAGGGCACTTACTTCTTAGCCAAGGTACTATGGCAGTTGTGGCGGCATCAATCTGCCTATGTCTCGCTCAACGCGACTTTAGAGATTACAACTTCCATGCCGAGATGCGTATGCAGAGAGCGGTGGAAGAGTGCTGCTGGGAGGATGTCCTCCGAGAAGCAGAGGCAGCGAAGACTCCGGTCACTCGCGAGATGATCATGCTTCGCAACATTGCTCTCATCAATCGCGGGGAGTTGTGTTCTAAACTATATAAATATAATAATGTAAGCATACCGCCTGCTGTGGTCAGTGACTCCATACACATTCGCATCGCAGACCAGGCTGCCGATCTCATCTATTATAATTACGGAGAGACAATCTTCGCTATCCGTCGAGCCATTGAGCGTTGCATGCATTATGGTTACTCACATTATACACTCAGGATGCTTACTCAGTGTGCCATCGTGAATGGCGAGACAGAGAACGCCCTTAAGTATCTCCGCCTCTTAAGTCGTTCGACGTTCCAGAGGAAATGGGCAGAGGAGACGCAACGTTATGTGGATGACCGGTCGCTTCTCCCTAAGTGTGAGCGTTTCCGCATGCCCTTGCACCTCTACAACTGCGGTTCAGAGTTGGTTGGCGTGGACGATAAGTATGTCGAACTGACCATCATGAACAAGTGGAAGAGTACGCTCACAGATGACCCGCTGGCTCAGGAGGTAGCGCTTGGTTGTGCAATGATGCTAAGAGACAGGAATTGTTTCTGGGCGCAGGTGCAACGGTACTATAACATCCATGGCGACGGAGTGTTCCCAACGCATGTGCAGGAGGCGATGCTGTTCGATGTCTATGAACTCGGGATGAAAGGCGTGAACCTCTCCTTCGTCAAGTTCGACCAAACTGTGCTCGACAGGTACCAGGCTTTCTTTACCCGTCTGAACCAGTATTCCAGCCAAGGTATGAACGATCAAGCACTTGGCAATGCACTCCGGCCTGAATTTGGAGATACCTATATGTGGGACTATTGTGTACTTAGGGAAGTGCAGACTAACTGATAGGATGCCATGAAGAATCGACCGAAACTCTTTCTTACAGCACTGATAATGGTTGTGCTGGCTGCCGTTTCCCTTCTGTTGTTGCAGAAGATGCGGCATGATAATTCCTTGCCGACGCATTATACACAGGTGGATGCCTTACCTCGAATCTTCCCCGACTATGTTGATGTAACAGTCCCGCCAAACATTGCACCCCTCAACTTCATGGTGGACAGCGTGGAAGATGTTGTTTGCCTTATTGCCAGTCCCGTTGGAGAGCAGACTTTTGGAGGCGATGCTAACAAGGTGGAAATAAGGGAAAAGGAATGGCACGCCATGCTTGCGTCAGCCAAGGGGCATAGCCTGTTGGTCACTGTCTTTGCGAAGAGAGACGGCAAGTGGCTTGCCTACAAACCTTTCTCCATATATGTGTCGGAGGATGAAATAGACCCTTATATATCCTATCGTGTATTGCCGCCGACGTTTGTAGGCTATGATAAACTCGCCATTCGCCAGCGTAACCTTACCAACTTCGAGGAAACAGACATCTACAACAATCGTCAGATAAGTCGCGGGCTGGAGGGTCAATGCATAAACTGCCATTCTTATCAAAACTACGGAACAAGTAATATGATGTTCCATACCCGTATGCAAAACCCTGGCACTATGATAGTCTACGATGGAAAGCTAACCTTCGTGGATCTTAAGGACCAGAGCATGATATCCGCTGCTGCCTATAACTCATGGCATCCCACGCTCCCTATCATCGCTTTCAGCACCGACCATACCATGCAGAGCTTCCATACCCGAGACGTCTCGAAGGTTGAGGTGATGGAGTCGGCTAGCGACCTCATTATATACGACGTAAAGCAGAACCGCGTACAGACTGTCTTGAATGATTCCTCGGAACTGGAGCTCTTTCCTTCATGGAGCCCTGATGGCAAATGGCTCTACTATTGCTCTGCCCACTACGAGTATCAGGAGAAGTATGAGGATACGGATGAACTGCTTCGCAACTATAAGATGTTGCAGTACAACCTCTACCGCCTTGCCTTCGATGCAGAGTCGATGACATTTGGTGAGCCGGAACTTATCTATGATGCGCGTAGCAAGAACCGCAGTGCCGTGCAGCCACGTGTGTCGCAGGATGGCAGGTATGTGCTTTTTGCCGAAGGTCCCTGGGGCCTCTTCCACATTTGGCATACCTCTGCCGAGGTGCAGATGCTTGACCTCCAAACAGGCGAACTCGTTGATGTCAGCCAGCTGAATAGTTCCTTGCCCGAGAGCTATCCGTCCTTCTCATCGAAAGACCGATGGATACTCTTCGAGAGTCGACGTGATGACGGGAACTATACCAGAACCTATTTTGCTTATTTCGACAGACAAGGCAAGGTGCACAAAGCCTTTATGGTGCCAGAAAAAGACCCAGAGTACTTCCGCCTGCTACTACGCAGTTGGAGTCGACCCGAGTTCATGAAGGAGCCGGTCAGAATCACACCAAGTCAGTTCTACGAGAAGATGCTCACGGAACCCATCAAGGTTTCCAATCACTAACTGACATTGTCGGGCTAAAAATTAAACCTGAACAGGTCATTAGACCTATTCCACCTTCCATCTTTCCACTTTCCTTCACACTTCTCCGAACTTTGCGTCAGAGGACACAGCTTAGTGGGTTGTTTGCACATACATGTATATTCAATTGCACATACATGTATGTTCAAGCAACGCACTATGCCATGTTGATGAATGGAGGGTAATATTTAAGAATGCAAATATGAGGAATCAGCGAAAGATAGGGGAGAGGTGTAGACAAGGTAGGCAAGTCTAATGACCGATTCGGGTTAAAAGAGTCCGATTGCATGAGTTTTCTAAGGATTCATGCATTTTTATTGCAAAATATGATTATCTTTGCATCAAAATAGATGCAAGGACGATGAATGAGGTCTTGACTTTATTTGAGTTGAACAGCCTGGTGCGCGATGTCCTCGAAGGAAACTTCGACGATGAGTACTGGGTTACAGGTGAGTTGAGTGACGTCAGCACTCCTGCTTTCGGCGGACACTTCTACGGAGAACTAGTCCAAAAAGATGAAGAAAGCGACCGCATCGTGGCTAAGGCGCGCATCACTTGCTGGGCTCGCAACTATAATATGATAAGGTTACGCTTCCAGAAGGAAGCAGGCGAGACGCTTCGCAAGGGTTTGCAGGTGAAGCTGCTGGTCAAGGTTAGCTTTCATGAGCAGTATGGTTATTCACTCAATGTCATCGACATCGACTCCACATTTACACTTGGCGACCTCGCAAAAAGGCGCCGCGAGATACTTCTCCAGCTTGAGAAGGACGGCATTCTGCACGACAATCAAAGCCTCCCCTTGCCCCGTCTGCTCCGACGCATCGCTGTTGTCAGCAGTGCGACTGCTGCCGGATACGGCGACTTCTGCAATCATCTGGAGCAGAACGACTACGGTTTCCACTTCGACGTGCAGCTCTTTCCGGCCGTCATGCAAGGTCAGCAGGCACCGGAAAGCATCATCGCCGCCTTGCAGGATGTTGTTTCGGCAGGAACTTTCGACCTTGTCGCCATCATCCGTGGCGGTGGGGCAAGCAGCGACTTGAGTGACTTCGACAGTTACAAACTGGCTGCCTGCATCGCCATGTACCCTTTGCCCGTGCTGACAGGCATTGGCCATGAACGCGACGAAACGGTTCTCGACTATGTGGCACACACGCGAGTCAAGACGCCAACTGCCGCTGCCGCCTTCATCATTGAACATCAGGCGCAGGAAGCTACTATGCTTGACGACTTGTATCAACGCATCACGCACGCAGCCAAAGAGCAGATTCAGCATGAGAAAGGCAGGTTGGAACGCCACGAGGCTCTCTTGCCGTTGCTCTTTACCAACATGTTTCGCGACTGGCAAGTCAAGCTGACCCTTCTTCATCAAAGGATTGTGACGGCAGTCGACCGACGGATTATGACTGAAAAACACGGCCTTCAACTCTTGAAACAACGGCTTGAAGCGCTCGACCCGATGCTCTTGTTGCGCCGAGGCTACAGCATCACGACTTGCAGAGGAAAGATTGTCCGAGACATCAAAAGCCTTTCCGAAGGCGAAGTCCTCACAACTCAAACAGAAAAAGGAGAAATATATTCAAAGATAATACTATGCAAGAAAAAATGACTTACGAACAGGCTATGCAGAAGCTCGAAGAGATGGCATCGCAAATGGAACAAGGCACGATAAGCATCGATGAGATGTCCGAACGCCTTCGCGAAGCACAAAAGTTGATGAAGTATTGTCACGAAAAGCTCTATGAGGCAGAAAAAAACTGCAAATCCTTGCTAAATATCGAGGAAAATCAGTAACTTTGCACAAGTTACGCAAAACAAAGAAACGATGAAACAGGAAATTGATTGGAGTAACCTCTCCTTTGGTTACATGAAGACAGACTATAATGTGCGTTGTTACTACCGCAACGGCGCATGGGGGGAAATAGAGGTCAGCAGCGAAGAAACCATTCCCTTGCATATGGCAGCGACGTGCCTTCACTATGGACAGGAAGCTTTCGAAGGACTGAAGGCCTATCGTTGTCCCGATGGAAAGGTACGCGTGTTCCGCAGTGACGAGAACGCTGCCAGGCTGCAAAGCACTTGCCGAGGCATACTGATGCCTGAGCTTTCTACGGAGAAATTCAACGAAATGGTGGACAAGGTTGTACGCCTCAATGAACGTTTCATCCCTCCATACGAGAGTGGAGCAACGCTATATATCCGTCCCTTGCTAATAGGTACGAGTGCTCAGGTTGGCGTTCATCCTGCCAATGAATACCTCTTCCTCATCTTCGTCACACCCGTCGGCCCGTACTTCAAAGGCGGATTTGCCACGAATCCTTATGTCATTATCCGTGAGTACGACCGCTCTGCCCCTCTTGGCACTGGCATCTATAAGGTGGGCGGCAACTATGCTGCCAGCCTCAGAGCCAACAAGATGGCGCACGACCTTGGATACAGCTGCGAGTTCTACCTTGATGCGAAGGAGAAGAAGTACATGGATGAATGTGGAGCTGCCAACTTCTTCGGTATTAAGGACAACACCTATGTTACGCCGAAGAGCACCAGTATCTTGCCAAGCATCACAAACAAGAGTCTGATGCAGCTTGCCATGGACATGGGCATGAAGGTGGAACGTCGGCAAATCCCAGAGGATGAACTTGCCACATTCGAAGAAGCCGGAGCCTGCGGCACAGCGGCAGTCATCAGTCCAATTGAGCGCATTGATGACCTCGATACCAAGCAAAGCTTCATCATCTCCAAGAACGGCGAGCCTGGTCCAATATGTCGAAAGCTCTATGAAAAGCTTCGCGGCATCCAATACGGCACCGAACCCGACGAGCATGGCTGGACAAGAGTAGTCATCGAATAAGTAAGAACTTGTTAATTAAGTAGAAAAAGAGAAGAGTGCTGCCTGAGATTTGTTCTCGAGCAGCATCTTCTTTATGATTATGGGTTCAGGCGGCAGTTTCTACTCCCATCCCTTCACCATCTTGATGGCTGTGACTGCGCACTCGTCGCCTTTGTTTCCAAGCATACCGCCACTTCGTTGCTCGGCCTGTTCCAGTGTGTTACAAGTGAGCAAGCCATAGATGACTGGTACTTTGCCTTCGCGGTTCAGGTCGGCAAGGCCTTGTGTTACGCCTTGACAGATGTAGTCGAAGTGAGGAGTGTCGCCTTTTATGACGCAACCGATGGCAATGACTGCATCGACGAGACCTGAGCTGGCAAATCGTGCTGAGCCATATATCAGCTCAAAACTGCCGGGAACAGTCTTGACGGAGATATTCTCCTCCTTTACTCCATGCTTGACGAGAGTGGTGAAAGCTCCTTCGAGCAAAGCACTTGTTATCTTTTCGTTCCATTCGCTGACAACGATACCTACTCTCATGTTGCATCGGGCACAGAATTGATGTCGTAGTCGCTGAGATTATGTAGGGAAGAAGCCATCTGTGGAGCTCAAATTTCAGATTTCATAATACAGGTTCTGATTATGAAGTCAGGGATTATTGCTGGGCAGCTTCGATGTACTTATCGATTTCGTAGTAGAGACTACTCTGCTGGTACTTGTTCTTGATTTGATTGAAGCAATCTATGGCCTTGTCCTTCTGACCGAGAGCAATGAACAGCTGTCCGGCTTGCAGAAGACATGTGGGGCTGACAGTGTTGTTGTCGGCTTCCTTGGCTGCTTTAAGGAGCAATTCTGCTGCCTTTTCGTTCTCGCCGAGCTCAGCGTAGCAGTTGCCTTTCAGTGCAGTAGCGGCTGGACTGATCATGGCATCTCCGCAGCCATCATACTTGTTCAGCATGTCGATTGCCTCTTGATATTTCTCGGTGGCTGCATAGCACTTGGCTGCATAGAGGCAAGCAATGTTGCCGGCTTTCGTGTTACCATATTGGTTGATGACAGCGAGGAAGCCCAAGTTTGTGCCGTCGCCGTTCAGCGCTTTGTCATAGTTGCCGTCCAGGAAAGCCTGTTCTGCGGGGAAGATGCTCTCGTTGGCGTGATTGTTGCGAGGTGTGATGTAGAACTGATGAATGAGTAAAACGATGATGATGATGGCAAGAACGCCGCCAATGCCCCAAAGGATTGCTTTCTTGTTTTTCTCATAGAATGAGATAGAGGTGGAGAGTTTCTCGTCGAACTCATTTGCCTGTTTCGTTACTTTTTTCTTAGACATTTTGTTTTTTGTTATTAATTTCAAATTTGCCTGCAAAGATACAAAAAAATGAAGAATGAGAGATGAAGGATGAGGAATTATTTTTGCTGAAAGCTGAAAATAGGTGATTTTCGGGCTCAAAAGCAGTAATTGTGTATCGCGAGTTGTGATTTGTGAATTAATTTCTGTACCTTTGTGGTCGAATATGAGACTTACCGACCTTACAATATTTAATTATAAGAACATCGCGGAAGCAGAGTTGTGCTTCTCGTCGAAGTTAAATTGCTTCATTGGCAACAACGGAGAGGGCAAGACGAATGTGCTCGACGCCATCCATTTCCTCAGTTTCTGCCGCAGCTACAACAGCAGTGTCGACTTGCTGTGTGTCAAGCACGGACAGGAGTTCATGTCTTTGCAAGGGCTTTACGAACACGAGGATGGCTCGAGGGAAGACATCCATATCGGCCTGAAGACGGGACAAAAGAAGGTGGTTCGCAGGGGAAAGAAGGCATATCGACGTATCTCGGAGCACATCGGACTGGTTCCGCTCGTGATGGTCTCTCCAGCCGACCAGATTCTTGTCAATGGAGGAAGCGACGAGCGTCGTCGGTTCATCGACATGGTTATCTGTCAGTACGATGCTGCCTACACGGAGTCTCTGCTCCGCTATAACAAGGCCTTGCTGCAAAGGAATGCTATGCTGAAGCAGGAAGACGAGGCAGACCCGGAGGTTTTTCTTGTCTTCGAGGAGCAGATGGCCAGAGAGGGCGACTACATTTTCAGGAAACGCAGTGAGTTCATATCGGAGCTGATACCTATCTTCCAGCAATTCCATAACCAGATTTCGCAGGGACACGAGAAGGTGGAACTGCGCTATGTGTCTCAGTTGCAAAGAGGTCCGTTGCTGGAGCAGCTGACGAAGGACCGCTTTAAAGACAAGGCTGTGGGCTATTCCTTGCATGGAATCCACAAGGATGACCTCGAGATGTTGCAAGGCGGATACCTTGTCCGAAGGGAAGGTTCGCAGGGACAGAGCAAGACTTTCTTCATCGCCTTGAAGCTCGCCCAGTTTGATTTCCTTCGGAGAACCGGCAGCCGGACCACACCTTTACTGCTCTTGGACGATATCTTCGACAAGTTGGATGCGGAGAGGGTTGAGCAGATCGTGAAGCTCGTCAGCGGTGATCGCTTCGGACAGATATTCATAACGGACACGAATCGTGACCATCTGGATGCAATCCTCTCCTCAATGCAGGGCGACAATAAGATATTCTTCGTAAAGAATGGAGTGATAAGCTCATGATACACAACAAGTCGCAACAGTTACGTGATGCTTTGCTTGCATTCCTGAGGCAAGCAGGACTCGAGACGCCTCTGCTGGAATATCGCATCACAGAAGCTTGGCCGGAGGTGATGGGAACGACTATTTCCCGCTACACCAAGCAGGTGTTCGTGCGCGATGGAAAGCTGCATGTAAAGCTCTCGAGCGCTCCACTTCGTCAGAACCTGATGATGGAGCACAAGCGTATTGCCCAGAAACTCAATGAGCACGTGGGTTCTTACGTCATCAGCGACGTCTCTTTCTTCTGATTCCGACTCGAGGCGTGGCCTCGTTTCTCTTTTCCCCAGGCGAAGGATTCCGCTTTTCTTTATAAAAGTTCCCGAGACAAATTGTAAGCCGAAACGCGTGTTTTGCTATCAGAATGCCAGTTTTTGCACACTGCCTAAAGTGTGAAAAAAGGGCACGTTTCACGTCCTTTCGGCCAACTTCTCGTGAGGCGTTCGCAAAGATCACGTGTCAACTTTCCAAAGATCTCGTGTCCCGTCCGGAATCTTCTCTTGTGGATTCAGTGGACATCATGCGTTGAAAAGTGTGCAATCTCAGCAGAAAACGGCTGATTTTGCCATGTTTGGATAGCAATCTGTAGAGTGAAGTTTGAAGACGGGATACAGGGCGTCGAAGCTAACTTCTTGTGGAACAGTATATTCTGAAATATCGTTCGATTTAAGGCCATATTTTTCCTCAGAGGTCAAAAAACATGGAGTGGGGCATTTCGAGCGATTCTGGCGCGTCTGTCCAAAATTGGTGTGTAAGCAAAAGTGGCGTAATTCTGACAATCTGTCAATCTCATATCGTGCGAGTTATGCCGTTTGGGGAATAATTCTCAGCCTTCAACTTTCAATTCTTGATTAATTGTTGTATCTTTGCACCCGCAAAAAGATAATCGTTAACAGCAAATACGCAAATAAACAAGATGTTAAGAATCGCAGTACAATCGAAGGGACGTCTCTTCGAAGATACAATGGCACTGCTTGCAGAAGCAGGTATCAAGGTGAGCAGCAGCAAGAGAACTCTCCTGGTTCAAAGTAGCAACTTCCCAATCGAGGTGTTATATCTCCGCGACGACGACATCCCGCAAAGCGTGGCAAGCGGAGTCGCCGACCTCGGAATCGTAGGTCAAAACGAGTTCGACGAAAGGGCAGAGGATGCGAGGATAGTGCGGCCACTTGGCTTCAGCAAGTGTCGCCTCTCGCTGGCCGTGCCGAAAGGTTGCGGCTATTATGGCTTGAAATGGTTCGAAGGAAAGAAGATTGCCACCTCATATCCCAACATCCTGCGCCGTTTCCTCGAGGAGAATCGTCTCGTTGCAGACGTGCACGTCATCACCGGCAGCGTAGAAATCAGCCCGGGCATCGGCTTGGCAGATGCCATCTTCGACATCGTCAGCAGCGGCTCGACGCTGGTCAGCAACAACCTTGTCGAGGTGGAGACAGTGATGAAAAGCGAGGCCATCCTGATTGCCAACAAAGACCTCAATGAAGAGAAGCAGTCTGTGCTGGACGAACTGCTGTTCCGCATAGAAGCCGTCAAAGCAGCCGAGGACAAGAAATACGTCCTGATGAACGTCCCGACAGACAAGTTGAAGGAGATAGTCGACGTGTTGCCAGGCGTGAAGAGTCCCACGGTGATGCCCCTTGCAACTGAAGGATGGAGCAGTGTTCACACGGTCATCGAGGAAAAACGTTTCTGGGAAATCATCCGTGAGCTGAAAGGACTCGGCGCAGAAGGCATCTTGGTCGTACCCATCGAAAAGATGATACCGTAAGTCTTCACTTCAGAACTTCCCTCTCGCCTCACAAGAGAGGAGAATATTATTCAACTTTCAACGCCCATTATTTAATGAAAACATACGTCTATCCAGCCAAGGAGGAACTCGACGCCTTGCTGAAACGGCCGGTTCGAGACGCCTCGGAACTGAATGCCACAGTCGCTGCGGTACTGCAGGACATAAAGCAACGCGGCGATGATGCCGTCAGGGAATACGAGGAACGTTTCGACAAAGTCCGTCTCGAGACACTTGCCGTCACCGAAGCCGAAATGGCAGAGGCAGAAAAACTTGTCGGCGAAGAACTCAAGGAAGCCATTCGCATCGCCCATCGGAACATCGAACGCTTCCATGCGGCACAGAAATTCCAGGGTGAACACATCAAAGTAACCGAGGGAGTGGAGTGCTGGCAAAAGGCCGTGGCAATAGAAAAGGTAGGTCTCTACATACCAGGCGGCACGGCACCTCTCTTCAGCACAGTGCTGATGCTTGCCACGCCTGCACAGATAGCAGGCTGTAAAGACATCATTCTCTGCACCCCGCCTGCCCGGGATGGAAGCGTCAACCCTGCCATCCTCATAGCAGCACGCACGGCTGGCGTCAGCAGAATCTACAAGATTGGTGGCGTCCAGGCTATCGGCGCGATGGCTTACGGCACCGAAAGCGTCCCGAAGGTCTACAAGATTTTTGGTCCCGGCAATCAGTATGTCATGTGTGCCAAGCAGCAAGTGAGCCTGCATGACGTCGCCATCGACATGCCGGCTGGACCAAGTGAAGTGGAGGTCTTGGCAGACGAGACGAGTGATGTCGCATTTGTTGCTGCCGACCTCCTCAGCCAGGCAGAGCACGGCGTGGACAGCCAGGTGCTTCTCCTTTGCAAAAGTGTCGAGACAGCAAAGCAGGTGGAAGCCGAGGTGGAACGTCAGCTCTCACTTCTGCCAAGGAAGGACATCGCGGCTCAAGCCCTGGAACATAGCAAGGCGATAGTCGTCCACAATGATGAAGAGATGATGGAAATCACCAATCGCTATGCGCCCGAACACCTCATCATCGAGACTTCGAACTATATGGACCTCGCACAAAAGGTTATAAATGCCGGCAGTGTATTCCTCGGCCCACTCACCCCCGAGAGTGCCGGCGACTATGCCAGCGGCACAAATCACACGCTGCCTACCAACGGCTATGCCGTGGCATACAGTGGCGTCAACCTCGACAGCTTCTGCCGCAAGATAACTTTTCAGCACATTCAGCCCGAAGGCATTCGTTCCATCGGCAGAGCCGTGGAGTTAATGGCCGAGGCAGAAGGGCTGGAAGCACACAAGAATGCAATGACTTTGAGAAAAGAAAGCCTATGAAGACCCTGGAATCATTAGTTCGTCCTAACATCTGGGCGCTCGAACCTTACAGCTGTGCACGCGACGAATTCAAAGGCATGACTGCTCATGTCTTTCTTGATGCAAACGAGAATCCCTTTAATGATCCCATCAACCGATATCCCGACCCGCTGCAAGAGAAACTGAAAGAGCGGCTTGCTCCGCTGAAGGGAGTGCGCCCCTCGCAGATGTTCTTGGGTAATGGCAGTGATGAAGCCATCGACCTCGTCTATCGTATATTCTGCAACCCGGGCGAAGACAATGTAGTCGCCATCGCACCAACCTATGGAATGTATAAGGTTTGTGCCGACATCAATAACGTCGAGTACAGAAGTGTGCCGTTGACCGAAGGGTGGCAACTCGACATTCAAGGTTTGATGAATGCCGTCGATACACATACAAAGGTGCTGTGGATTTGCTCTCCCAACAACCCAACTGGCAACGATTTCCCTCGCGAAACCATACATGAACTGCTTGTCTCCTTTGAAGGTATCGTGGTGATTGACGAGGCATATTCAGACTTCTCGACAAATCAGCCCTTTCGCAACCTGCTCGACAACTACCCGAATCTCGTCGTCCTTAACACGTTCAGCAAAGCTTGGGCGTCGGCAGCCATCCGTCTCGGCATGGCATTTGCAAGCGAAGAAATCATCGGGTTGTTTAACAAGGTGAAATATCCCTATAATGTCAACCTGCTGACTCAGGAGAAAGCCATGAGCTTGCTTGCAGACCTCGCCACCATCGATGGCTGGCTTGCGCAGATTCGTCGTGAGCGCGAACACGTCTTGCCGGCTTTGGCCGAACTGCCAATCGTGTTGAAAGTGTTCCCGACCGATGCCAACTTCGTGCTTGTCAAGGTGACCGATGCCAACAAGATCTATCATTATCTCATAGAACAAGGCATCGTAGTGCGCAACAGGACACGTGTTCAGCTATGCAAAGACTGCTTGCGCATCACGATAGGCACACGTCAGGAAAACAACGAACTGCTCGGAGCTTTGAGATTCTTCAAGTAGGTCTCCGCAATCTTCTTCAGTGAAAACAATTGAATACACTGCCAAATGAAACAGATACTTTTCATCGATCGAGACGGAACAATACTTCGGGAGCCGTCGGACGAGCAGATAGACAGCTTCGAGAAATTCAGCTTCGTGCCCGGAGCCATCAGTGCCTTGCGCTTCCTTCGCCAGCATACCGACTTCCTTTTTGTCATGGTCAGCAATCAGGACGGACTTGGCACTGACAGTTATCCCGAGGAAACTTTCTGGCCGACACACAACCTAATGCTCGACATCCTGAAAGGTGAGGGCATCTGCTTCGACGCAATTCATATCGACAGAAGTTTCCCGCAGGACAATTTGCCTACTCGCAAGCCCGGAACAGCCATGCTGACTGACTACATGACTGGTGACTACGACCTGGCTGGCAGCTTTGTCATCGGCGACAGACAAACGGATGCCAAGCTCGCGGAAAACCTCGGTTGCCGCAGCTTCATTCTTTCCGATGACATGGACTGGCAAAAGATTGCGGAACTTCTTTTCGCCGGAGAACGGACTTCTGCAGTCAAGCGAACCACAAAGGAAACAGATATCGAGGTGCGCATCAACTTGGATGGCAACGGAAAAGCAGACATTCAGACTGGACTGGGCTTTTTCGACCACATGCTCGAGCAGATTGCCAAGCATGGTATGACTGACCTCTTTGTCCGTTGCAACGGCGACCTCCAGGTGGATGAACATCATACGATCGAGGATGTGGCACTTGCCATGGGCGAATGTATCCGTAAAGCTTTGGGCGACAAACGCGGTATAGAACGCTACGGCTATTGTCTCCCGATGGATGACTGCCTGTGCCAAGTGGCACTTGATTTCGGCGGAAGGCCTTGGTTGGTGTGGGATGCCGAGTTCCGTCGCGAGAAAGTCGGCGAACTGCCTACCGAGATGTTTCTGCACTTCTTCAAGAGTTTGTCCGACAGCGCCGCAATGAATCTCAACATCAAAGCAGAGGGTATCAACGAACACCACAAAATAGAGGGCATCTTCAAAGCGTTTGCAAGGAGCTTGCGAATGGCTGTCCGACGAGACATCACACATTTCCAGCTCCCATCAAGCAAGGGAGTGTTGTAATCGGGAGAACAGTCGTTTAGGAATTATACCAGCGATGACAGCTGAAATGTCTAAACCACAAAATAAAGAACTACCAATCGACCAATTTTGATGTTCAATAACAGATACTCTTCTTCGCTGCTTGAGAAAGCTGTAACAGAAATCAACCGACTGCCTGGCATTGGCAGCAAGACTGCTCTTCGCTTGGCTCTCCATCTGCTTCGACAGGACGAAGAGAGGGTAGCGGCGTTGGCCGAGAGCTTGGTTGAAATGCGTCGAGGAGTGCATTACTGCAATGTCTGCTACAACATCTGCGATGATGAACGATGCGAAATCTGCAGTAATCCGACCAGGGACAGCAGTCTCGTCTGCGTTGTCGAGAATGTTCAGGATGTGATGGCTATCGAGAATACGATGCAGTACAGAGGTCTCTATCATGTCCTTGGCGGCGTCATCAGCCCGATGGATGGTATCGGACCGAGCGATTTGCAGATAGAAAGTCTCGTGGAACGAGTAAGAAAAGGAGGCGTGGATGAAGTCATCCTTGCTCTTAGCCCTACAATGGAAGGCGATACAACCAATTATTATATCTATAGGAAACTGGAAGAAACGGGTGTGAAGGTGACAGTAATTGCCCGAGGCATCGCGCAAAACGATGAACTGCAATACACTGATGAAGTGACCTTGGGCAGGGCTCTTGCAGGAAGAATCCCGTTTGGTGCGTAAAATACCTTAACCTATCTGCTCAAATACCTTAAGGTAATTGGCAAACTTAACACGTTAAATTGCTCAACTTAACACGTTAAAATGACAAACTTAACACGTTAACTTTTCAAACTTCACCATGATAACTTATATCCTTACCCTGTTATGTGCTGCAACTATCCTGTTGGCAGCGTTCATTGCGATACGTTATAGGAATGTGAATGCCTACATTCGTTTGGCCGCAATCGCACTTGCAGCTGCTTTTGTGCTCTGTCTCTACTTCAAGTTCGACGACACATCTCAGCTCTACGGACTTGGCATTTTGGCCATTGCCCTTGTGTTCCCAGTGATAGATATCAAGAGAAATGCTAAAGAGTGACAAGTTGAAGCTGAGAGCAGTTGAGCCCGAGGACCTCGATTTGATGTATCTCGTCGAGAACGATACCGAGTTGTGGCCTCTCGGTCAATCTTCTGTGCCGTTCTCCCACTATGCTCTCAAACAGTATATTGCCGAGAGTACGAATGACTTTTTCCATGACCGACAGCTTCGTCTCGTTATTGAAACTGCCGAAGGCAACAGCATAGGTTTCGTCGATCTGCAGAACTATGACCCCAGGCACCATCGAGCCGAAGTGGGAATCGTCGTGGTCCCCGAGCAGCAACGAAAGGGGATGGCGACAGAAGCCCTTCGTCTGCTCAATGATTATGCGTCAAGGCACCTGGGCATTTATCAACTCTATGCCCTCGTTCCGACGTGCAATATAGCATCAATTAGACTTTTCAGGAAATGTGGATACAAAGAAACTGCCACCCTTCAGGACTGGATAAAGAGTCCAGAAGGATGGCAGTCGGTAGTAGTTTTCCAATTAGTTGTTTAGTGGACGAATGACTGTTTAGTTGTTTAGTGAACGCATTGGTCTCTTAAACGACTAACCGAAATACCTCTTCAGCAAGCCAGCAAAGCCAGCACCGTGGCGTGCTTCGTCCTTTGCCATCTCGTGAACTGTATCGTGAATAGCGTCGAAGCCGGCAGCCTTGGCGTTCTTCGCGATGCGGAACTTGTCTTCGCAAGCACCAGCTTCTGCTGCAGCACGCTTCTCCAGGTTAGTCTTTGTGTCCCAGACACACTCGCCCAACAGCTCGGCGAAACGGCTCGCGTGGTCAGCCTCTTCGAAAGCATAGCGTTTGAAGGCTTCGGCAATTTCGGGATAACCTTCGCGGTCGGCCTGACGAGCCATTGCCAGATACATGCCAACTTCGCCGCATTCTCCGTTGAAATGGTTGCGCAAATCTTGAATCATCTCTTCAGAAACGCCTTCGGGCTTGCCGTCACCAATCTGTAGCGTAAGTCGTCTCACCTTCGTCTTTCAGTTCAGAGAACTTCGAGGCAGGAGCCTTGCAGATGGGGCACTTCTCGGGTGCTGCATCGCCTTCGTAGATATATCCACAAACGGCGCAAATAAACTTTTTCTTCATAATCTTAATCAATTTTAGTTAATAATATGATAATGTATGCGCGTCAAGTCATAGCTTCTAAGTACAAAGATAAACTTTTTTCTGCATACATAGAATGTTTTTTCTAATAATTTATCATCTATTAACTATTTTTTTGTACCTTTGCACAAAGAAATAACGCGATAGTAGCTCAGTTGGTAGAGCTTTGGCTTCCCAAGCCAAAGGTCGCGGGTTCGAGCCCCGTCTATCGCTCTTAGTAATTTTCCCGAAAAGGACTTCTTCTTTATCGGAAAAACGCACACATTTGATTTCGGAGGCAAACGATGTTGCCTCCGAAATCTTTTTATTATGATCTTTTAGAGACTTTGACGGCGGGGGACATTTTATGAAAGGAAATGTTACCTTTCATATAAATGCAGAAACGCTATTACCTTACTTCTTGTTCTTGTAATTGTAATAGCTTATGCCGCGACGGACATTTTCAATAACTGCTTCGGAAGAGAGTGTCGCACCAGTTACGACATCAACTTTCTGCTTTTCAGCAGTCTTGACAGGCATTCCGTTCCACTTCTTCATCAGTCCCTTCACGACCATATCGAAGTATTTTGGGGTTTCTTCGTTTTCAAGGGCTTCAACTTTCAGTACTTTACCCGCTTTGATATAAACCTTGACGGGTGTTGTGCCGACATATCCTTCGATGTCTGTGGCCAGTGATGTTGTGTTGATAATGGTTATGTCTTTCTGCTTTGTCATGACAGGTTCACCTGTTGTCTGGCTAGTCAGAAAGAGGAATGCTCCGATAAGAGCAGTTGTGGTAAGTATTTTGTTCTTGTCCATAAGTTACTAATTATGCTTGTTTTTTTCTTGTCATTTCAACGAGTTTGTTTAGATGCGTAGGGATAGGGAGCTGTTGAGGGCATTTTGACAGACATTCTCCGCAGTCCTGACATCTGTTAGCTCGTGCCTTGCTGGGAATGGCTTCTTGATAAGCAGCAAGATATGCCTGACGTTTCTCTTCAAAATCTGGTGCGGAAGCATCAGGAAGAGGCAAGCGTCCGTCAACTACAGCTTTGTTGTAGAAGGCGAAATTACCTGGAATATCGACGCCATGCTTGCAGGGCATACAGTAGGCACACGTGGTGCAACCGATAGTTGGCATGCCTGACATCTTGTCTGCGATGCGTTCTAAGAGTTCGTTCTCTATGTTTGTGCAAGGATCGAGAGGTGAGAATGTTTCCAGGTTCTCTTTGAGATGCTCCATTCTGTTCATTCCGCTCAATGCAGTCAGTACATTTGGCTTTGACCCCACCCAACGGAATCCCCAACGAGCTGGTGTATCGTCCTTGCGAGCATGAGCAAGCTGTTCGCGAACATCGTCCTGAACATTTGCCAGACCACCACCTCTGAGTGGTTCCATGATAACGGCTTGGATTCCCAACTTCTCAAGTCTTCCATAGAGATATTCTGCATTGGCATCGCCACGACGTCGTCCTCTACCTCTCTGAGCATGTGTCCAATCGAGGTAGTTCATCTGAATTTGTACAAAGTCCCAATGGTACTTGTCGTTATTATCGAGAAGCCAATCGAACACACTCACATCGCCATGATAGCTGAAACCAAGGTGACGGATGCGTCCTGCTTTACGCTCCTCCATGAGAAAGTCCAGCAGTCCATTGTCGATGAAGCGAGCCTTGAGGTTGTCTATTCCACCTCCGCCAACGCTATGCAACAGGTAGTAGTCGATGTAGTCCACTTGCAACTTGCGGAACGAGTTGTCGTACATCTCCTTAGACTTCTCGAAACTCCACAGGCTTTCATTCTGGTTCGACATCTTTGTTGCCACATAATACTTGTCGCGCGGATGGCGACTAAGGGCATTGCCAGTAGCTGTTTCGTTGCTGCCGCCACCATAGATAGGAGCAGTATCGAAGTAGTTTATGCCGTGAGCAAGTGCATAATCAACGAGCTCGTTTACCTGTTCCTGTTCGCGAGGTAAGCGCATCATGCCAAATCCAAGCAACGAGATGTGTTCGCCGGTGCCGTTCTGGACACGATATGTCATTTTTATCTGTTCAGGTGCATCGCCATCAAGTGCATTACCGGCTTTTTTTGTTGAACCAATGACTTGCAGAGAGCCTACTGTAATAAGCGAAAATGCTGTTGCTGAACCAAGTCCCAGTCGTTCTATGAACTGGCGACGATTCATCTTATGTTGCTGATTGTTGTTCTTCTTCATATATTATTTTATTATACATTATATATGACAAACGTAATCGAGAAAGGTTTAATCGCTAAGTGAATATGGTTTGCCTGTAGTGATACAGCGCTTCTTGTTTGGCGTGCTACTCATCTTGAAACTGAGAACGCCACCAGCCATGATGTCTTTGTGGGTGATGTAAAGCTTGTCATAGGGTTTGCCGTTCAACCTGACTTCCTTAACATAACGGTTCTTGTCGCTTACCCCAGGAGCCTTGATGAAAAATGCCTTTCCATTCGGCAGACTCAGTTTGCAACTTGGCAGATAAGGCGCTCCAAGCACATACTGGTCAGAGCCTGGACAAACAGGATAGAAGCCCATTGCCGTGAAGATGTACCATGCTGACATCTGTCCGCAATCATCATTGCCATGAAGGCCATCTATGTTGTTGACATACATACGATTCATGATTTCACGAAGCCAATACTGAGCTTTCCATGGCTGTGACGTCCAGGCATAGAGATAAGGCACATGATGGCTGGGCTCATTGCCATGAACATAGCCGCCAAGCAGACACTCTTCCTCGATGTCCTCATTATCCTCGTAGTATTTTTTGCCGAGAGGCTCGGCAAAAAGATTGTCGAGGCGCTGGATGAACTTCTTGTCGCCGCCAAAGCATGCAATCATGCCTTTCACGTCGTGAGGAACATGGAACGAATAGTTGGCACTGTTGCCTTCGATGAAACCTTCGCCATAGGTTTGGAGAGGCGAGAAATCCTTCTTCCAACTGCCATCCTTGTACTTCGGGCAAGCGAGTCCAAGAGCAGGATTGAACACATTCTTATAATTAAAGGCACGCTTCTTGAACGTCTCTGCCATTTCCTTGTCTCCGGCATCAAGTGCAGCCTGATAGATTGTCCAGTCATCGTAGGCATATTCCAGCGTGTTGCTGGCGCTTGTGCCACATCTGTCGTAGGGAACATACCCATACTTAATATAGTCGGTCATGCCTTCCATCCATTTCGAATTGGCAGTGGCTTGCATTGCTTCAAGCATTGCTTTCTTGTCCTTTATGCCAAGTTTCTTGGCAACGTCCGAGAGGACTGCTACTGAATGATAACCGCTCATGCACCAGCCTTCGTTGGCCATGAGATACCAGACAGGCAGGAGATGGAGTGCGCTCTGCTGCTGGATGCGAATCATGCTCTCGGCCATATCCTGTCCCTGCTTGGGCTTGATGAGGTTAAGCAACGGATGTTCTGCACGATAGGTATCCCATAGAGAGAAGATGGTGTAGTTCGTGAAGCCCTTTGCCTCGTGGATTTCCATATCATTACCGCGATACTTTCCGTCAACATCCATATAGACGCTTGGGTTAATCATGGTGTGATAGAGCGAGGTATAGAAGAGGGCTTTCTGGTCGTCTGTGCCTTCAATTTCGATGCTGGATAGTTCTTTGTTCCATTGCTCTGTCGCTTTTGCCTTTGCCTGTTCGAAGGTGAGACATGCCCCTTCTGCCTTGAGGTTGGCAAGGGCTCCGCTTTGGCTGACTGCGGAGAGTGCCACCTTGATGGTCAGTTCATGGTCTGTCGGAACTTGTAGCTGGAAGTATGCTACAATCTCACGTCCTGCCATGTCGGGGAAATTGTGGTGGATGTCATTCTTTCGCCAGAAGCCAGAATATTTCATGCGCTGCTTGTCCTTGTACCCATAGTTCTGAATGGGATGGGAGAGCGAGATGGCGAAATAAGTGTAGTTTTGCCGAGCCCAGCCATTTGTGATGCGATAGCCAGTCAGCAGCGTGTCGTTCTCAACGCGAAGATAACTCCACAACGTCTTGCCTTCGTAGTTGTAGATACCATGACCGAGGTCGAGAATGAACTGTGCTTCTTCCGTCGGGAAGGTGTATTGATGCACGCCAACACGTTGGGTTGCCGTGAGTCTGGCCAGGATGTCGTAGTCCTCGAGCTTGACTTCATAGTAGCCTGGCGAGCAGTGTTCCGTGTCATGAGAGAAGCGTGAACGATACCCGCTTTCTGGATTGTCGGCGGTACCTGGATTGGTGTGGACCTTGCCGGTTATGGGCATGATTAGGATATCGCCCAGATCGCTGTGACCTGTACCAGATAAGTGTGTGTGCGAGAAGCCTACGATTGTCTTGTCGCTATGCTGATAGCCGGCACAGTACTCATAGACTTTTCCCTGATAGCGTCCGTCAATGTTGTGCGGGATGGTGTCTGTCTCAGGGGAAAGCTGGACGATGCCGAAGGGAACACAGGCTCCGGGGAAGGTGTGCCCCATACCGTTAGTGCCAATAATAGGGTTGACATAGTCTATAATGCTTTGCGCCCGAAGGGAGAAGAGAGATGTGTGAAGAACCAGACAGATAATAAATAAGGTGTATTTCCTCATTGTGATATTTGATTTAGGTTTCGCATGTTATGGTGTTTGCATCAGGCCTTTATGAGTTGTCAAAGAGAACAAAAAAGCTCTCCTTTTGGGGGAGAGCAAGTATGATGAGCGCCTCCCTTGAGGCACTTCCCGATGGGGAGGAGCGGGGAGGGAGCTATGTGTCCTTTATGCCTTAGCTACCTGTTCCAAGAAGTCCTTGCAGGGCTTGAAGTATGGAATGTCGTGTGCAGGGATAACGAGAGTAGTGTTCTTGCTGATGTTGCGGGCGGTTTTCTTAGCGCGATGCTTGAGTGTCCAGGTGCCCCAGCCACGGATATATACATTTTCCTTATTAATGAGAGACTCTTTGAGAGTGTCGATGATGCCTTCCACGGCAGCCAATGCAGTGGGCTGGTCAATGCCTGTCTTTTCGGCGACAGCTTTTACCAATTCAATCTTTGTCATAATCGTTTGTTATTTGTGTTAATGATTTGTTTTGCGA
>CAJOLC010000035.1 GCA_905235305.1 uncultured Bacteroidaceae bacterium
GAGTAGGTGATAAACGTATATCTTATCTACCATTTACACATTTATCATTTATATCTCCCTTCCCTTTAGGGGAGGGCAGGGGAGAGGCTAATAGTTCTCAGCCTTGATCTGGAAGTAGCTCTGCGGATGGTTACAGGTCGGGCAGACTTCTGGAGCCTTCTTCCCAATGACGATGTGTCCGCAGTTAGCGCATTGCCAGATGACGTCGCCGTCGCGTGAGAAGACAATGGCATCCTCGATGTTCTGGAGGAGCTTGCGATAACGCTCTTCGTGGTGTTTCTCGATGGCGCCGACCAACTCGAACTTCGCAGCAATCTCGTCGAAGCCTTCCTCGCGGGCTTCCTTTGCCATGCGAGCATACATGTCCGTCCATTCGAAGTTCTCGCCGCTCGCAGCGTCGGCAAGATTCGCCTTCGTATCGCTCACACTTCCGCCGTTAAGATACTTGTACCACATCTTGGCGTGCTCCTTCTCATTGGCAGCTGTCTCCTCGAAGATAGCGGCAATCTGCACATAGCCGTCCTTCTTTGCCTTCGAAGCGAAGTAGTCATACTTGTTCCGAGCCATGCTCTCTCCGGCAAAAGCCTCCTTGAGGTTCTGCTCCGTCTTGGTTCCTTTCAGGTCTTTCATTGTCTTGTGAGTTTATGGGTTAATGACTTATGAGACATTCTGAGGACAAAGATAACTTAATTTCTCCAAGTGGCAAAGGGATTTAAGTTTTTTTATAAAAGAACACCTGAGGAAACGCATATTAGCCGATGGCAAACCACTAATGAGTCGGCCTCAATTTACTAACGAGTAATTTGCCATTTATTAGTGTGTAGTTGGCGATTTACTCGTTAGTAGTTTCCATTCGGCACGTTTACTTAGCAATTTAGACACGTTCAGTTGGCAAAGTAAACGTGTTAAGTTACCCCACTAAACGTGTCTAATCAGTAACAGAAGTTTCAGTCGGCAAAGCTTTACTCCCGATGTTACTCCGTTTTATAACTTCCGAAACTTAAATCACCAGGAGTATCTCGCAGGTGTCGAAGTTAATCTCCCAGTTGCCGCCTTCGGCACTTTCCCATTGGTACTTCTGTGCCATGCGGTCCCACCAGTTTTGGAACTTCGTGCCTGTTTCGCCCATGTCCTTGACGAGTTTTTCATAGAGTTCCGTATTGTCGGCTGTCACAATCTTTGCCAGCTCGTTCAGTCCGTTGCGACGTTCGAAGAGCGTCTGAATCTCATTGCGCTCTTCGGGTGTCACTTGCCCTACATGTTTCTTTGTCATTGCCATGTGTCTTTATTATCAAAGGGGTCTAAGTAATCTATCTCTTTTATCTCTTCCTGTTCAGGCAGGAAGGTGCCGTGCTTGCGGATGTTTTGCAACAATTCCCTGCTGGCATTGCGCTCCAGGTGAGCCAGGACGCATTGCTCATGCGACGGTGTATTAACCTCTAAAGTCATCTTTCTGTTGAGCCAGACGCAGCGTTTGCACTGGAAGGCATCGCAATGGCGGCAGATAGGTGCATGGCCGAGCTTGTAGAGCTGTTTGTTCTTGATGTCGAGCCCATGCTCCAAGTCACCGATGCTGTCCGCCTCGTCTTCATGGTAGAAGGCTGGGCAGACATAGAACTTACCGTTGGGTGCCAGTGTGATGTTTGTGTCTCCTGCACCGCAGTTGTTCATCTTCGAGAGCATCATGCGGTCGGTCAGCAAGTTCAGCTGTGGTGACTTGCCTTCCACATACATCTGCTCCACTTTCTGAGAAAGCCTTGCGAGCACCTCCTTGTATGACGCGAAGTCCTTGTCCGTGAAAGTCTCAATGTCTGTCAGTACAACATTCAGTCTCGGGACGTTCTCCAAGGCTTTGATGATGTCTGCCTCACTATCGAAAAGGCTATGCTTGTCTGTCCGCCATACGACGGGCACATCTGCCTTGACGCCCTTGATGCTTTCCATCACCCACACGTCAGCTCCTTTACTCCCCTCTCCTCGGAGAGGGGCTGGGGGTGAGGCTGGCTTTATCTTCGAGTGGTCGATGCTCTCTATGACTTCTGCGTACTCTTCGGGCAGGTCATAGTTGGGATAGACAAACTGAATCATCAGGTTCTCCATCATGCCGAAGCGAATGCCCTGTCTTAATGTGTCAAGGGGAATCAAAGCCCCCTCCCGACCTCCCCCGAGGGGGAGGGGATAGCTACAGAACGAAGTGCTTGCCTCGTCCAATAATATAATAAGGTATTGCAGCATGATGGTCAGCAGATTTCAGGTTTCACTTCACGTTTATTCTTCTCAAACTCCTCGCGCTCGCCTTCCAACTCCAGTTTGCGGAAGAGCTTGTTCCAATAGTAGTTGTTGGCATGTACACGTGCCTTGTGCATCTTGCAGATAGCCGTTGCCCTTTGATAGATGGTCGGCATCTCTGCCGCATCGTAGTTCTCTCCTTGACACCATGCACAGCCGCTTGCCACTTCGCAGTCGATGCACTCCTGTGGGCTTTGCGTCGTTCTGTCCAATGTCAGGAACGGACGCAGCTTGTTCTGGTCGATGCCTTCATGCACATTACCGATGATGATAGGCTTCTTGCTCCGAAGCGAATAGCCTGCAAAGCGCGTGCAGGGATAGAAGTTGCCTGCCGCATCGATGCTGAGCATCTTGCCCGCACCGCACCAGTTCTGGTTGTCAAGCTTCGCATCGAGCGGCTTGCCGATGTGTTCCGAGAAGAAAGAACAGGCGTAGTCCTGATAGTAGCCGCCATCAATGATGGCATCGGCCAGCTGCATCAGCTGTTCCTCGAAGAGCTTGTCGTCACCTTCCTTCCACACATCCTCGAAGACCACGTTGATGTTCACCTCGTGAATGCCAAGGCTGTAGAGGTGCAGGACACTTTCCTTGATGTAGGGGATGTCTGCCGAGCTGATAGTCACCTTCGTGCCGCCATGGGGAAACTGACTCAGCCAAAGCGGGATGTTCCTCACCACATCCTTGTACGAACCCTTCTCCTCCTCTGGCTTGGGCTGTATGCCTTGCTCCATCTCCTTCGTCTTCCAGATGCGGTTGAGGTCGTGCTTGCGCTGTGTGCCGTCGATGGTGATGCCGATGGAGAGGTGGTTCAAGTTCTTCTGGATGAAGCGTTGCACCTTCTCGCTGTCGTAGTTGATACCATTCGTGGAGAACGAGAAGCGGTAGGAGTTGAACCAATGGTGATTGCGTCGGAACATCTCCTGCTTCAGGTAGTCGCAAATCTTGTCAATCAGGTCTATCTCAAGGAACGGCTCGCCCCCGATGAAGTCCCACACAACACTCTCTTCCCTAAACTCATCCTCATGGTCAAGGATATAGTCAATGGCCTGCTTTGCCACCTCCCAGGGCATCCGCTCCTTCGCGTTCTTCCCCACGAGGTAGCAATACTTGCAAGCCAGCTGGCAGTCCTTTGTAACAATGAAGGTGATGGACTTAGCCATGCCGTCCTTCCAGGGCTGACGACTTTCCCTCAACTCCATGAATTTAGTATGTTACAAAAATTGCACCACCAGAACAGCCACCAGAACAGCCACCAGAACAGCCATAACCACAACGTCCTGAGCATGTCCCAAAGCATTCACCACGACAATTACCAGAACAACCGTTTCCACAACCTCCCGTACAAGAAGATTTACATCCATTGCTGCAACTACTTATACAAAGATTCCCACAAATGTTATCGCAAGTAGTCTTACAATCTAATTCACAGTTATTTTGACATGCTGCGTTACAACCTCCTTGGCATCCTTGACCACATCCTTTTCCACACGTCGTTTGACATCCGTTTTCACAGCTGCCTTGACAACCTTTACATTCTCCTTTACAACCACCAGAACATGATGTGCATAATCCTGTACAATTACCTTTGCAGTATTGTGGAGTTTTCTCAGAAGCTCTTAATGTAAACGGCGCTACAGATGTTGCCATAAATCCAAGCATTGGAATTACTATGCCTGCTGTTTTCTTAAAGAAACCTCGGCGCGAAAATAAATCTTTATCCTTTTTCATAATACTTTATTATTTCTCAGGGAAAAATGAATCTTCCATATCAATGGCAACTCCAACTCCGTCAAACCATATATTATAAACTTTGGGGTGATTCTTATATGGCGCTATTTGTATCTTTGCAGATGTTTTCCTTCTGGCACATGGATTTCCCTCACTTCCAGAACCACTATTGAAATAAGGGAATTGGTATGTCTTTAGAACAGCCTCAATAGTGGGATATTTTTCAGTAACATAATATTCTACAAACCCAGAGTACTCATACCATTCATTATTTTTAATGTGCTCCTTCTTTTCTTTTTTATCAGGTACCCAATAACCATAAATATCGAATTTAAAAATATATTCAGATGGGTGATCCCCTCTCGAATAAATGATAAAGCCTGAATAGCCCCCATTAAGACTATACTTATAATAAGGTGGGAAATATGTATAGCGAGTAGTGTGGCTTTTCCACTGTCCCCAATAACCATTATAATATGAGTTTGTGCTTATTTGTGCCCTGATCCCTAAAGAAAAACTTATTACTGAGGCGAATAATACTAATTTGTATTTCATTTGGAAAGTATTTATCTATAATAATCTATTGTCTATGAGTTCTTTTATTTTCCTGCCACATGCAGCATTGCCTAATAAATCATGTTTTGTGTGTGGCATTCTCTCAAATTCCTTTTGTAGATTTTGTCTTGCACCTTCTAAATCTGCCATAGTCGCATAGTCTTTCACTGCCTCCTGCTCCCGAATTCGGCGTGAGTAATGATGTTAAGGTATGGAAATAAAAAAGGCATGGGGAGTTTCTACTTCTGCCCATCCCTACTATCAGGCCTTCGCATTGCCCCATGTCAAGGATAAGCAACGCAGCCAGCCCACGCCAAGTGATTATAAAAGTAACCTTTATCTATACATTATTATATATAGCAGGGTTAGAATATAATCTACCCACGTAGGCGTCCCGTTGCATTATCATCTGTGACATGTTTCAAAGTTGCGAAGTTTGATAGTACAGAATGATAACGTCCGTAAACGCCTTTTCCCTTTAGCTGTCCTTACAAACGGTGTGCTCAGCCGCAGGATTCCATTAAGTTTTTGACCCGCCCTGCCACGATAGGCTGGCTTGGTCGTTGCAAAATTATGGAAAAGTTTTCAAACGTCAAAGCGTTTCTGATAAAAAATATGTGTGGAGGTGAAGAAAAGTGCGAAAGTGGTGCTGCACAGACCTTTATTGCCCTTTTCTTTGTACTTTTGCATTCGCATGACCTATCTTAACACAGAAAACATAGCCAGAAGCCGTGACGGGGTGGAGTACCATCCGTTGGTGCCGTTCTTGCCGGACGGGGCTAAGGTGCTGTTCCTGGGCAGTTTCCCGCCTCAGAGGAAACGTTGGTGCATGGATTTCTACTACCCGAACTTCATCAACGACCACTGGAGGATAGAGGGCGAGGTGTTCTTCGGTGACAGGAATCACTTTGTCGATGTGGCGGAGAAACGCTTCAAACTGGACGAAATCGTGAGGCATTGTGAGGAGAAGGGCATTGCTTTCTACGACACTTCGACTGCTATCCGCCGCCTTCAGGACAATGCTTCCGACAAGTTCCTCGAGGTTGTGGAGCCTACTGACATAGCCGCCCTGACCAGCCAACTGCCTCAACTCAAGGCGATTGTCACTACAGGAGAGAAAGCCACACAGACCATCTGCGACACGCTCGGCATAGGTGAAGTGCCAAAGGTCAATGCATCGATAGTACTCCCCCAAAGGGGGAGCGGGGAGGGGGCTTTGCTTTGGCGACTCCCTTCATCGTCCCGCGCCTATCCACTCTCCTTTGAGAAGAAAGTGGAATCATATAGGAAGATGTTCGACGCTGTGCTTCGTTGAAATCCTTTTGATGAGTTTCGTTGTTTGCACATACATGTATGTTCAATTGAATGTACATGTATGTGCAATTGAATATACATGTATGTGCAAAGAACGAAACGTGTGAAGTTGGCCGACGTGGCTGCCTTAGATGTCTGTTTTCACGTGTTATGTCTTGTTTCTTTCCACGTAATGTCGGGCCAGCCAGCGGTTGAGCAAGGCAAAGAAAGTGAGGCAGAAGAGTGTGGGCAGAGCGAGGGAGAGGTCTTCGGGGCGTTTCGACATGGCGACTATCGACTGCCAGATTGTTTCTCCAAACATATAGACGAGTCCGCCGATGCTTAGAATGGCGATGGCCGTGACGCAGCAAGCTGCCCAGATGCGTTGCCTTCGTTCGCTCTTCTGCCGTTCCTTGCGGATGCGGCGCATTGTGGTGTAGGCAAAGTTCGACGGCAGGCTCGGCTTCTCTTGGGGCGTGAGGGCTTGGCGCAACACATTATTATATATTGTCTTTTCCATGTTTCATCAGAGAATAAAGTTTGCGACGGATGCGGTGCAGACGTGTGGCGATGGTGCCTGGCTCCACGTCGAGTATGTAGGCGATGTCTGCCAGGGGACGGCTCTCGAAGTAGTAAAGTTCGAGGAGCATCTGCTCGTCTGGCTTGAGGAGGCTGATGGCGTGGCGCAACTCGTCGAGTCGGCTCTCGTCGTCCAGCACTTCGTCCACCTCGGCATCGCTGGCATGGAGATGTTCGTCGATGCTGAGGTAACGGATGCGCTTCTTTCTGAGCCACGAGACGGTCACGGTGTAGGCGATGCGGCAAACCCATGTCGAGAACGAGGAACGACCGATGAAGGAGTCGAGGCGGCTGTAGGCGCGGACGAATGCGTCCTGCGTCAGCTCCTCGGCATCCTCACGGTTCGGCACCAGTCGCGACACGATGGCAAACACTTCGCCACCGTATCGCTCCAGGAAATAACCGTAATCCTCGTCGTGTCCGTCAAGGATGCGGGCTATCAATCGCTGCTCGTCCAACAACATAGAAAGTTGAAAAGGTGAAAAGTTGAAAAGTTAAAAAGGTATAGGCAGATGTCGTTCGATTTTTACCTTTTCACCTTTTTACTCTTTTACTTTTTCTTCCGGTTGCTCAGCCTTACGCTCCGCGCGGTAAGACATAAGCAGACCTAAGCCGCCACAAATGCATACGCTCGCCACATAGACGATGCCGCCCACGCGGTTACTATAACGGTACACGAAGTCTTCATCGGCACGGAAAGAGTAGTCGCCATAGGTTGCCAGCATGTTGATGCAGAAGCCGAGCAGGAAGCCCAAGCCGATGCCTGTCAGCAACCAACCGATGCGGAGGGCCGTGTACTTGTTACCGCTGCTGTAGAGGCTGATGCCTTTGAAGTCGATGTTCTTCAATTCCGTGATTTTACTGATGAGCAACAGCCGCTCGCGCTTGTGAACGAAGAGCTCGATGACTTTGTAAATGCCGCCAAACACGATGGCGCAGTTCAGGGGAATCATAATCCATTCCATAGTCTTGATGTTTTAAGTGATATGAAGTTTTACTTGTCTCTACTTGGTTAGACGCGTCTTTTCGCAAAACATTACATAAAGATACAAAAAAAGTGAAGCATTCTTCACTTAATTGTCTGCTTGATATTCGTCGGGCTTCGCTTCCCAAAGGTGTCGGCTCATGTCAACATGGCCGTTGGGCTTAAAGGTGATGCCTTCTTCTTCCAACAGAATGCGCTGCCTTTTCCAACCCGGAGCCGTGCGGCCTTGGACGTTGACGACCCTGTGACAAGGCAGCAACTCAGCCCCGGGCGTGTATCGAAGTGTGCGTCCCACCATCCTTGCATGGCTTGGCCAGCCTGCCAAAGTAGCGATGAGGCCGTAAGTCATCACGCTGCCGGGCGGGATTTGCGCCACGATGCTCAACACGGCATCACGAAACGCGCGAGCCTCTTCCGCAGACATCTTATCGAAACAATCCCTCATCATGCTAACGTTTCTTGGACTTGGGTGCAGGCAAAGCCTTACATGTCTCACGGACAATCATGGAAAGATAGTCGCGATCGTCCACATCGGCGATGTAGAAGTAATCCTTCGCTCCATCATAAGGTGGACGCATCTCAACGGTTCTGAGCAAAGGCCGAACTGCTTCGGTTGGCTTCAAGTAGAAGCGGTCGTCGCAGATGAGGGCGAATATCTTGCCGTCGCAGTAGATGCTATAGTCGCCAAACATCTTCTTCGCCATGATTTCTCCTGCGCCACCACATTGCTCGGCAACAAACTGCACAAAGTCCTTGCTGCTTGCCATCGTTAATTTCAATTCTTAATCCTTCATTCTTTCCTTCAGTTCGCGATATGCTTCAAGCAGGTTCCAAATGCCGTCTTCCGAGAGAACGCCACGCTTCAGGTTCTTTGGCAAACGTCCTGCCTCGTCGTCGGCGAAGTCCTGCTTCCAGTCGTTGCTGCCATAATAATTGCTTAGCGCGGCAAAGTCCTCCTTCGCCTCTTCATATTTATCTATCGCAGCAGAGAGCCGCTTCAAGGCTGCCGAGGCACGGACAAGGTGCCGCTCCATCTTGCGAATGCGCTGAAGTTGTTCATCCATGAAACCTGAAACTTTTAAACTGTATAACATTATAACCTAGATGCTGCCGTCTTTGTCACAACCCATCACTACCTTGCAAGGCAGGCAATACGAGAATTCCAACTGAATGGCTTCGCCGTAAGTGGCATTACGATGGCGTGCTTCTTCCGGCCAAAGCACGAGTCCCGTCATGAACTGCGAATGCGTAATACTCCGCTTCAGCTTTACTGATTGCCACGACTGAGCGCGACACAAGGTGGTCCCCCAAGTCATTAACGTGATTATCGTCAGAAGCCTCTTCATGGTCGTGTCACTTTATTCTTTCTTTGTTCATCCAGTACTGCCGCTCTTGCTCCGACATCCTCTCGATGGCATAGCGAAGAGCGGTGCGGGGCATCTCGTGGGCATGAAGGTTAAGGAAGTCTCTCAATAAGTCCATGCTTATTCTCTTCCCAAGTTCGCGAAGCATCCAGCCCACGGCTTTGTGCATGAGGTCGTGCGGATGGTGGAGGTGCATATCGGCATAACGCAGGCACCAGAACGGGTCACCCTGCTGCGAGGTCTTCCATGTGCAGACGATGCTCATGCGTTGCCTCCATAAGTTATCGCTTTTGGCAAGGCTGTCGAGGACTTCTATCTTGTAATCTCTGTCGCCAAGGAATGTCGGCAAGAGCAACCAATGCCCCAGTATCTTGTGGACAGACAGGTCAACAAGGTTCCAATTGTTCGCTTGCTCGGCATAGTTGAGATACATTATTAATATATTATCGCGGGCACGAATGGCATCTTCATTATTCATGAGACGTTTTGTCGCAAGGCTCTCGAACTTGGCAACAAGGATAAGCAGTCCGCAAAGGCGTACCTCGTGCCATCGGTTCATCAGCAACTCGGGCACTTCTTCCAAGGGAAAGCCCTTCCAAGCGGCTTTGACGACCTCCCTCGTCTGTGGCACTTTCAGGCCGAGGAACTCGTTGCCCTCGCCGTACTCGCCTTTGCCAGTCTTGAAGAACCGCATCAGGATTTCCCTCTGCTTCTCATTTTGAAGCGACTCCAAATATGTGATGACGTCCTCTGCTTTCATTTCCTCTTTTTTAGCATTCGTGCCACAATAGAGCGGATTTCGTCGATATCTTTTGCTTGCTTCTTTGTCTTTCGTCTGGGTTTCTTGGGCGAATCTTCAGGGAACGCGTCGAGCATCGACATCTGTCTCTCGTGAAGATAGGTGCCGACGCTGAAGCCTTGCTCTGCAATCTTAGTGAGCAGATACTGGCGGGCAAGGCAGGTTTGCCGCAGGTTAGGTAGTGCGTTGCCTAATCGACGTGCTGCCTGCTTGTTGTTCGTCTCGACCTTTTGGCTGAGCTCAATGGGAACAGAGAGGATGTCGTGCAGTTGGTCGGCAAAGTAGGCAGCGCTGCGCTTCACACGCTCCAGGAAGTCTTTGTCGTGCAAGGCATCGAAGGACATCGACTGAATGAATTGTCTCCACTTGTCAGCAACGGCTACGACACGTTCGTGAAGCAGCGAGAGTGCCTGGTTGTGATGCTGCGTGAGCGAGGCATGGCTGTGATAGAAGAACTCGTTGAAGAGGCGCATCATCGATTCTTCGAGGTAAAGGATGGAGCGGAAGTCGAAGAGTTGCAGAAGAAGGTAGCGCTCGTATTCCTGCTTGAGCAGGGGTAGTTGCTGAATACTCCTTTCGGCCTCGCTCTCTTGATGTGCGATGTAGCTATCGACGCGCTGGTCGCTCATGACGGCTCGCGTGTCGAGTGGCTTGGCGAGCACAAGGCCTTCGAGCGTGCGGCAGCGGCTCAGGGCAACATAGACCTGTCCTGGCGCAAAACTCATGTTGGCATCTATGATGGCGCGGTCAAAGGTAAGGCCTTGACTTTTGTGGATGGTAATGGCCCAAGCCAAGCGTAAGGGCAACTGCTTGAACGTTCCCTGCACCTCAGACTCAATTTCCCTCGTCTTCTCATTCAAGGTATAGCGCGTGTTTTCCCACTCCAAAGGCTCCACTTCGATGGCTTCCGAGTCGCCTTCGCAATAGACGCTCAGTTGCCTGTCGCTTGCCTCCTGAACGCGTCCGATGCGTCCGTTGTAGTAGCGATGCTCGCCGGACGGGTCGTTCTTCACGAACATCACCTGCGCCCCTTCCTTCAGGACGAGCGTCTCAGCCGTGGGGTAGGAATAATCGGGGAACGTGCCCTTGATTTCGGCACGATAGGTGTAGGCGTGTCCTGGCAGTATCTGCAGCTCCGATTCGTTGTAGTGGTTGGCGATGTTGTTGTGGGTGGTGAGGCGGATGTACGGCTCTTTCGGGCTGGGGACAAATGCCGCATCGTATCGGGCATTGAGTTTCGTGAGCGCTTCTGCCGAGGGATGTCCGCTGCGCACCTCGCTAAGCAGGGAGATGAAGGCTTCGTCCTGCTGCCGGTAGATGTGGCTCAGCTGGATGGTGACGTAGTCGATTTGCTGCAAAGCCTTCGAGCCGAAGAAGTATGGTGTGTCGTAGAAGGGCTTGAGTATCTGCTCATCTTCGGGCGTGACGACAGGCGTGAGCTGCGCCAAGTCACCAATCATGAGGAGTTGTACGCCGCCAAAAGGTTCGCCATGCTCGCGGAAACGGCGCAGCACGGCATCGATGGCATCGAGGAGGTCCGCGCGAACCATCGATATTTCATCAATGATGAGCAAGTCCATCGAAGCGATAATCTTGCGCTTCTCCTTGCTGAAGTCGAACTTGCTCTCAACCTTGGCACCAGGCACATAAGGCGAAAGGGGCAGTTGGAAGAAGGAATGGATGGTAACGCCGCCTGCGTTGATGGCCGCCACGCCTGTAGGAGCGACCACAATTGGCCGCTTGCGTGAGCGCTCCATGACAGCTTTGAGGAACGTCGTCTTGCCCGTCCCTGCCTTTCCTGTCAGGAAGATGCTTCGTCCGGTATTCTCGACGAAGTCCCATGCAGTACGCAGTTCGCTGTTTCGTTCCATTCAAAATGTGCTTACGATATCAAACCCTTTTTAACCTTTCGTTCAACAAATGGCATAACTCGTCTGCCGTCATGCTGATGTCGACAGTGGAGATAGACTCTTAGGCATTGATGAGGAGCTTGTTCATGGAACGAAGGAGGTAGCCGAAGATGCTGGCTTCCTCTATCTTTTGCCGTTCCACATTGGGCTTGTAGTTGATGGCTACGAAGTTGTTATTACCAAGTCTCCTGGCCTCGAAGGACGCGACGTCGGCAAAGCGGACGTGCCACGTCTTCATTCCCCGGTAGGAGATTCCCTTGTCGTTGATGGTCAGGTGAGGCTGACCGAAGAGTCTTTCCTTCAGGAACGACCAGAGCAACACGATGCCGCCGCAGCCGAAGAACACGATGCAGCCCCATCCCACAACCAGATGATACACGTTCCTGTGCATGTGGAGGACGTAGAGGCCGCCAAAGACAAAGAGGAGGCAGCCCAAGAAGATCAGTAGCATCCGCCACGTAGAATGGTATATCTTGGTTTCTTCCATTGCTTGTCAATCCTTTTTCAGCCTTTCTTCTATGATGTTCCAGTCAATGATCTGCCAAAGTGCGGCGAGGTGGTCGGGCCGACGGTTCTGGTAGTCGAGGTAGTAAGCATGTTCCCAAACATCGAAGGTCAGCAGGGGTGTGAGGCCTTTCTGAATGGGGTTGGCGGCATTCGCCTCTTGCGTGATGACGAGTTTGCCGTCCTTATCTGCCGAGAGCCACACCCAGCCCGAGCCGAAGAGACTGGCTCCCTTCTTCTGGAACTCTTCCTTGAAAGCCTCGAACGAACCGAAGTCTCTCTTCACTCCCTCAGCCAAAGCACCCGTCGGCTCTGCCTTCGTCGGCTGAGGAGCAAACTGGCTGAAGTAGAGTTCGTGGTTCAAGATTTGTCCCGCGTTGTTGAGGATGCCGCCGCTCGCCTTGCAGACAATCTCCTCGAGGCTTGCCTCTTCCAGTCCGCTGTCAGGCAAAAGTGCGTTGAGGTTATTGACATAGGCAGCAAGATGCTTGCCGTGATGGAAGCCAATCGTGTTCCTGCTGATGACCGGCTCCAGGGCATCTGCCTCGTAAGGCAATGCCGTCAAACTAAACTTTCCCATACATTATTATATTTATAAAGTGTTTCGTTTGCAAAGATACAAAATAGTTCAGAGTTATGAATCCATAGTCCATAGTTTTTTTGCACGGAGTGTTAAAAGTTTCAAAGAGCCGAAAGATTTCCCGCGAAACGTTTGGTTTATATTATAAACCTGTTTACCTTTGCACCGTCGAGCGTTACAAAATACATCGAAACACTTTAATAACAAACACTTAAAACAAGAAGTTATGGAAGAAAATATGGAGCTTACTGCCGAGCGAAGTCTTGAGATTATCACCGAACAACTTGAAAAGAGTCGCCGAGCCGTGTCGAAAGATACGGGAGAGTGGCTTTTCGTGACGGGTTTGATAGCGATGATAATGTCTGTTATCGTGGCAAGTGCCAACCTGTTGAGTCGGACTCCTCTTTTTCATTTGCTTTGGTTCACCTTTCCTCTCATTATCTGGCTGGTCATGAAGTACATCAACCGAAACCGAGTGCCTGTTCCTGAGAGCTTTGTAGGCACGTTGGTCAGGAAGACTTGGTACACCATCTTGGCTTTCGCGCTTGTTTATGCCGTTATTGCTACCGTGTGGAATTTTGTTTTGCAACACTATGAGAGTCCCGAGGTCTTTCTTCATGCCGGAATGCACATAACGCCAACTGTCATTACCTTGCTGGCTGTGGCGGTAAGCGTGACAGGTCTAATCCTGAAGAAACGCTCGTTGGTATGGTTCGGTTTGCTGTCCTTCGTGATATTGCGCTGCGGCTTTTTCTCGATTATATTAAGTCGTCTCTTGCCACCTATGGCGTTGACCAAGTTGAGTTTCATCCAGCCTTGCGAGCTTATATTCCTCTTTGCTCTTGTCGGTCTGACGCTCCCCGGTCTGATGCTTAAAAAGCAAAAGTAGTATGGCTTTCCAACCATTAGACCCATTGTTGCACGCTGAGTTGCGCCTCGCGGTGATGTCTCTGCTCATTGCCGACGAGGAAGCCGAGTTCCCATACATCAAGGAGCAGACGGGAGCGACGGCAGGCAACTTGAGCGTCCAAATAGATAAGCTGTCTTCGGCGGGTTACATCAAGGTGAAGAAGACGTTCAAGGGCAAGCGGCCCTGCACGATTTGTCGCATCACGGCAAAGGGACAGAAGGCTTTCACGACTTATGTCGAGGCCCTGAAAGGTTACCTTGAAATAAAAAAGAATGATTAGAGAATGAGAATTAAGAATTATTTCGTAACTTTGTGCTGCGATATAATTCTTAATTCTTAACTCTTAATCTTTAATTCTCTCAAGAGCCATGAAGCGAACCATCATATTCCCAATCGTCGCGATTGTCCTGCTGGCAGCCATGTATGGACCTTATCTATTGCTGCTTTTGCTTGTTCTCCCCATCGGTTATTTCTTCATAAACCGGCAGGAGAAAGCTGCCCCGAAGCGCGTGATGTATGCCAACATCGAGGAGGTCGAAGCGAAGTATGGACAGCCGGACGACGTCGTGGCGCTTAGTGCGACGAGGGCCAACGAGTTGCAAGCCCTGATGCTCTTCTACAAGGCACAGGACAAAGTGATTGTCAGTGGCGAGGAGATGAAGCTGAGCGACTTGGAGGGCGTGATGTCGAAGAACATGGCGACACCCTATACGATTGACGAATATGCTGTGGTTATCGCGACGAAAGATCCGCTTCACCCCACCATCCAGCTTCGCGTGGGCTATGACGGCGGCTTGGCCGGCGAGATAGCCAGCCAGATTGATAAGCACATCCTGAGCAAGTAGTAGAGAGCCTTCCCCAAACAGCTTCAGAGAAGCTATAGCTCGACGCCAGTCGACTTCGAGGACTTCTCCTCAGGAGCCTTGTCCCGCAACGATAGAGAGGAACAATTCATGAATGCGGGAGTCGTCGGTCAGTTCAGGGTGGAAGGCTGTGACGAGCAGATTCCCTTGTCTGGCAGCCACGACTTTTCCATCGACTTTGGCAAGGATTTCCACCTCCGGCCCAGCATCCTCGATGTAAGGTGCGCGGATGAAAGTCATGGGGACACGTCCGATGCCCAGGAACTCCTCTTCAGCATTGAAGCTCCCCAACTGCCTGCCGTAGGCATTCCTTCGTGCTGCGATGTCCATCACGTCGAGATGCTTCCGGTCGAGCATGATGAGGCCAGCGCAGGTTCCAAACGTGGGAAGGCCGCCCAGGATGGCACTCCGTATGGGTCCGAACAGGTCTTCGTCCCTCATGATACGCATCATGGCTGTGCTTTCGCCGCCAGGAATGATGGCACCTCCCTTCTTCCCGTCAGAGAGCGAACTGATGAAACGGTTCCAGTCGTCGAGATTTCGTATGAGAACCGTCTCCACGCCAAGAATCCGCAGTATGGATTCGTGCTCGGCAAACGCGCCTTGCAAGGCCAGGATTGCCACCAGAAGATTCCCCTCGGCTCCCTTGTGGGTGGGAGAACTCATTGCTGCCTTTGCTTCTGTCATAACCTGATGTTGAGCTGTGTGTTGTGAAATATGAAGTGATAGCCCGACGCCAGTCAAGCCCGAGCTCGACTGGCGTCGACCATGATCTCTGGAGGGAACAGGGTTACTTACCTCTCTCGGCCATGAGGAGCTCGATTTCCTGCTCGTTGATTCCCACCATGGCTTCGCCCAGGTCTTCGCTGAGCTCTGCCAGAAGCGCAGGATTGTCGTAGTTAGTTACTGCTTTAACAATGGCCTGTGCACGCTTCTCGGGATTCCCGCTCTTGAATATACCGCTCCCGACAAACACGCCTTCTGCCCCAAGCTGCATCATCAAAGCAGCATCCGCTGGCGTTGCCACGCCACCGGCAGCAAAGTTAACTACGGGAAGTTTACCGTTCTGATGGACGAACTGCACCAGTTCGTAGGGCACACGCAACTGCTTGGCAGCCTCGTAGAGTTCGTCCTCGGCCATCGACACGAGCCGTCTGATTTCGCTCTGCATCATGCGCATGTGGCGGACTGCCTGAATGATGTCGCCCGTGCCTGGCTCACCTTTCGTGCGAATCATCGTGGCGCCCTCGTTGATGCGACGCAACGCCTCGCCCAAGTCCTTTGCTCCGCAGACGAAAGGCACGCGGAACTTGCGCTTGTCGATATGATAGATGTCGTCGGCAGGCGAGAGTACTTCGCTCTCGTCGATGTAGTCAATCTCGATGGCTTCAAGAATCTGAGCCTCGGCAAAGTGACCTATCCTGCACTTTGCCATCACGGGAATGCTGACGGCTTCCTGTATGCCCTTGATCATCTTCGGGTCACTCATGCGGCTGACTCCGCCGGCAGCTCGTATGTCGGCAGGTATGCGTTCCAGTGCCATTACTGCACAAGCTCCCGCAGCTTCCGCGATGCGAGCCTGCTCGGGAGTAGTCACGTCCATAATAACGCCGCCTTTAAGCATCTGAGCTAACTGGCGGTTAAGCGAAGTTCTGTCTTCCATAATTGTAGTTTCTTTAGTGATTATCCTTAAAAACGCCGGCAAAGGTAAGGACTATATCGTAAACCGGCAACCGTTTGTTCCCATTTGGTAAAGTCTTGCACCGAAGGAGGAAAGTGGCCGACACACGTCGCACCTGCATTTCTCGCGTGTGAGGAAGCGCAATCTCACGCATGAAGATGGCGGATTTCACGTTCCGCCTCGATTTTCGGCTGCTCAGATTTTGATATTTGACAGATATCTCGTACCTTTGCGGTGCGAATGGGAAGGCCCCCTCCGACTCCTGTGTAGAAGGGAGGGCTCTTCGGGCGATGCCTACCTTAATCCGTGAACCATGAACCATGAACTGAAGAAATGCTGACGAAAGGACTGAGTGGAAATGCGCTGAAACTCATCGCGATAATCGCCATGACGATAGACCACCTGGGATGGGTCGGCATAGAGACGTACGAACAGGCAGAGACGCCGGAGCAGATCTTGCTGCACAGCATCGGACGACTGACGGCTCCGATAATGATATTCTTCGTGGCAGAAGGCTACTACTACACTCACAACTTCCGACTCTACCTGCGCCGGCTGTTCATCCTTGCCGTGGTGAGCCACTTCGCCTTCTGTTACTTCAACATGTCCGGCTTCAATCCCTTCGACAATCTTCTCTTCAACTCCACCAGCATCGCATGGCCACTGATGTGGGGACTCATATTGCTGAAGACGTGGGATGCAGACAGCCTGGCCCGATGGCTGAAAGTCCTGGTCACACTTCTTGCCTGCCTGCTCACCTACAGTTCAGACTGGAGCTGTGCCGCCCCGTTAGCCATACTCATGATTGGCCGCAGCCGTGGCAACTTCTGTAAGCAGATGCTGTGGATGATGTTGATAATCACCCTGTACGGCATTGCTTTCTTCATCTTCAACAACAAGACTTACGGAATGCTCCACGAGGCGTGCTGGCTGGCGGTTCCGCTACTGTCGTTGTACAACGGCAAGCGTGGCAGGCTCCCTTGGTTCAGCAAATTCTTCTACTATTATTACCCCATCCACATGGTTCTGATAGGTCTCCTCGCACGGACTGTCATGAAATAGGAGACGAAGAATGCAGAATTTGCTACCGCTCTCAATGGTCAATGTTTAATAGTCAAAGGTATGAAAAGAAAACTGGTTTGCTTGCTCGCGGCCCTGGCAGTCGTCCTTGGAGTATACATGATGTTTGGCGGAAAGGCCGACCAGGCGATTGCCACCTCGGAAGAATACATCCCGCAGGCTCCCGACTATGCAGACACGACGATGTGGGTAACGCGCAACTGCGACAAGGGAGGCAACGGAGCCGACGTGTTCTACGTTGTCTCGACATGGGAAGAAGACTGGACTGGCCCGGATGGACACGTCTGCCACTATGCCGATGTGTGGAGTGCGGAGCATCGCAGACGCATGGCCATAGAGATGAACAAAGCAGCTTCGTACATGGCTCCCGGCAATACTTTCCACGCGCCTTTCTATCGTCACACCACGATGAACACTTGGCTGACACAAGACGACGACACCATCCGCGAGCGTACACGCCTGCCTATGGACGACGTCTGCAATGCCTTCGACTACTTCCAAAGCCGTCGCGACAAGTCGCGACCGCTCGTCATCATCGGCTTCAGCCAAGGCGGTCTGGCCGTCGTAGAGTTGCTCAAGCACATCAGTGACGAGACGTACAGGCAGTTGGCAGCAGCTTACGTGCTTGGATACAAAGTAACGGAAGAAGACCTGAAGACGTGTCGGCACATTCGTCCTGCGAAGGGAGAGACCGACACAGGTGTAACCATCTGCTACAACACCGTGAAGGATGTGAAGTATGCAAAGCCCGTCATCTCCGCTTCAGCTATTTGTATCAATCCCGTCAACTGGCGCACCGACGACACTCCAGCCACGCTTCACGACACCATTACTGTCACGCTCTCGCCCGAGCACCATGTCCTCGTCGCCACTGGTTACAGCGCGTCTGAGTACAAACCTTATCATGACCTCATCAACGTGGGAGACATCCACAGTTGTGAGCCCTGGCTCTACAGCGAATGCCTTCAGCACAACATCGCCGTCCGCACTGCCGAATTCAGGAAAGCCGTCTGCTCCTCCTTTACGACGCATCCCAGATAGTCGCGACGCTCGCAGGGTGAGGCCTGACATCCTGGCGCCCCGGCAGAGTCCTTCCGGGGATGTTTGTGGAGCGACGCGTCCCTATGGGCAGAGCGACGCGTCCCTATGGGCGGAGGGACACGTCCCTATTGGCAGTGCGACTGTAGGGCTTAAAAAACGTCACGCGTGAAGCTTTAGCTCGACGCCAGTCATGTCACGGGCGGCTTCGGTACTCGCTGGGCGACATGTTCTGCTGCGCCTTGAAGAACTTGCAGAAGAGGACCCCGGAAGAAAAGCCCAGATGGTCGGCAATTTCCTGTATGCTGAGGCGGGTTGCGTAGAGATAACTCCGGGCCTCACTCATGATGTAGTCGGCGATGATTTGTTTAGGTGACTTGCCTACTACTTTGTCGGTGACTCCCGATAAGTAACGTGTCGTGATGCAAAGCTGGTCGGCATAGAAGCTGACATCGTGGGCTTTCGTGTAGTTCTCTGCAACAAGGTTCACGAATGTGTTGTAGATGTCGATGGCACGTCTGTTCTTCTCGTCGTTCTCCTTGGCATAAACCACCTGCGAATGGATGAAGTCGTGGGCATTGCGAATGGCCGTCGGCACGTCGTCACCCATGCCGAGACGCACCGTGATGGCAGCAGAGAGGGCTGCTGCCACGCCGTGCCGTTGCCAACCATCTGTGTTGTAGGAGGTGAAGAACAATCCTCTTCCGCCAGACGACGAGAGCTCCTGCCCGTCTTCATCCTTCTGCAAAGGGCCGTAGAGCAGTGCCGTGAGCCGTCCTTTCGTGTGCTGACCACCCCTGAGCAGCACCCATTTCGCCCCCATGCCGTGCAGCCGGCGGGCAGCTTCAGTCATGTCGTTGTCTGTCTTGATACTGATGCCGAGCATTTTCTCCGCGTCCTTGCAACGGAGCATTAACAACAAAGCCTCGGGAACGAGGTGGCGTGCGATGGACCTGACGACATCGTCTCCTACCATCTGTCTGCCATCAGCATCGAAGATGCCAGGTGCAACAACGAGTCGGCGGCATGCGATGACTTCATCGCGTAACAAGCGGACGGTCTTGCTGTCTGTTACAAGTCCGACCTTGATAGCTTTCGGATGAAGAGAGGCTATAATCTCTTCCACCTGCTTCAAGACAATCTCAGGAGGCAACGCATAGTCGCCAACACAAGTTATTGCAGTCAGATTATGTCCTCCTAAAGCAGCAATAGTTTGAATGTCGGCTCCGATACCTGACTGGCCAGTGCTATCGGAGCCGCTAATGCTGAGAATCTTTGGAGAGTTCATAAGTTCAAGGTTATAAGTCAGTAGTTAAGGTGTTCTCCTTAACTCTTAACCCTTAACTGAAGTCCTCGCTTAACTCTTGGCTTTTTCTGTCGTTGCAGCAGTCTTTTCCTTTGGTTCAGAATCCTTGGCTGACGCTTTCTTTGGCTCGGGCTTTTTCTTGGGCGCTGCCTTTCCCCCAGTAGCCTTTTTAGCGGGAGCCTTTTTGACGGGTTCTTTCTTTGCCGGGGCCTTTTGTTCTTCCTTTGGAGCTTCCTCTTCTTCTGACCCGAACTTCTTCAGACGAGCGCGGAGGCGACTTATCTCATTATCCTTGACGCTGAGTTCTTCACCCATGTTTGCAATCTGTGTGTAAAGACTGTTCAGCTCGTCGTTCTCTACGGTATCGGGGAACATATCCTTGACGCGTTTCAGGAAGTCGCCCAGGATGTTCATGTAGTTCGTGAAAGCATCGTACTCGTTATCGTAGATGCCACGGTTGGTGCCCATGCCATTGTTCTTTGTGGTCATGAAGCGGAAGTTGTCGGTAGCCTGCAGACGATCCCAGTCCTGCTGAATGCGGCGGTCGCGAGAAGCGAGGATGCGGCCCACGATATTCTCGTCGTAGAGTTTGTTGAAAGCCTCGCGTTGCATGCCGTTGCCGAGCATGCTGCTTGTGTCTCGCTCCTCGTCGTTCCAACTGACGGGATAAATGACTTCGAGCGGGCTGACGGGCTTGTTCTTGGCGAGCACTTCAGATGGTGTAGCGAACTGAATGTCCATCTTTCCTGCGAGCTTAGGCAGAGCGCGGATGAAGTCGAGGATATGGCTGCTCAGTGGCTGATAGTAGCCGAGCGCTGCAAGTTCCATCATGATGCCGACCACGTTTTCTCCTTCAGGCAAACTTGCAACCCAGCTGAGCCACTTGTCGGCCATCAAAGGATATTCCGACCAAGAAGCATCGTTGAAGCGCAGACCTATGTCGTCGGATAGTTTGTAGTCTCGCAGGATGAGTGAGAGACGGGAATCCTGAGCGCAGGAGTAGATGTAGTGAGGACTCTTCCAACCAAGGATATGCTTGGCGCCTTCTACTATCACGCCCTTGAAGCCCATGTCGGCCACCATTGCTCCAATCTCGTCATCGTAGATGAGCGAGCTGTTGCGGAACACTTTCGGGCTTTGTCCGAATAGTTGCTTAATCTTCTTTGCCTGACGTTTCGTCTCGGCGATGAAGTTATCCATGTTGCCAAGAGAGGAGAGGCCATGGCTGTAGGGTTCGGCAAGGAACTCAACGCAACCTGTTGCTGCCAGGCGGCCGAGGAGGTCGAGCATCTCGGGAGCATATTGCTCAATGAGCTCCAGGGAAACGCCACTGATGCTGAAGGCAACCTTGAAAGCCTTTCCGTTTTCCTCAATCATGTCGAGCATTGTCTGGAGAGCAGGCTTGTAGCTCTTCTCGAAGAGCTCACTAATGACACGTTCGTTCTCGTAGTCGTCGTAGTAATAGTGGTCGGTGCCAATGTCGAAGAAACGATAGCGCTTAAGGTGAATCGGCTGGTGTATCTCGAAGTATAGGCAAATAGTTTTCATCTTTTCTATGATTATTTATTATACATTATCTATTATAATCTATTATATATTACGCACGGCATTGAGGTAGTCTCCATTGTCGAACCATCCTCGGCTTGTGAGCTGGTTGTAGCATTCGCGGATGCGAAGTCCGACCTTCTCCCATGTTATCTGGTCCACTTCCTTGATGCCTTCTTCTGCCAGGTAGTTGTGCAGGGCATCGTTTTGGCAGATGCTGTAGATGGCGTCGGCCATTGCGTCGATGTCCCAGTAATCGACCTTGATGACGTTACGCAGTATCTCGCCGCATCCGCTCTGTTTCGAGATGATGGACGGGCATCCGCACTGCATGGCTTCGAGGGGAGCGATGCCGAAGGGTTCGCTGACGGAGGGCATGACGAAGACGTCGCTGTTCTTGTAGCATTCATAGACCTGCTTGCCGCGCTGGAAGCCGGGGAAGTGGCAGCGGTCGGCAATGCCGTAGCTGGCGGCCAGTTCTATCATGGCATTCATCATGTCGCCACTTCCTGCGAAGCAGAACCTGATGTTGCGGCTGCGCTCGAGGACGCGCTTGGCAGCCTCGAGGAAATACTCTGGGCCTTTCTGCATCGTGATGCGCCCTAAGTATGTCACCACTTTCTCGCCTTTCTTCTTGTTAGGCACGATGTTGCGGATTTCTTCGTCGAGCGGATAAACGGCGTTGTGCATGGCCACGCATTTGCGAGGGTCCTGATGGTATTGATTAATGACGGTCTGGCGGGTGAGCTCGCTCACGCACATGATGCAGTCTGCGTGGTCCATGCCGTTCTTCTCGATGCTGTATACGGTGGGGTTCACCTTGCCGCGCGAGCGGTCGAAGTCTGTGGCATGAACATGAATGCAGAGAGGCTTGCCGCTCACCATCTTGGCGTGCACTCCGGCAGGGTAGGTGAGCCAGTCGTGTGCGTGAATGAGGTCGAACTGCTCGCTCCTTGCCAGCACACCGGCGATGATGGAGAAGTTGTTAATCTCTTCGTGCAGGTTGCCTGGATAGCCTCCGGCGAAGCCTATGCAACCCATGTCGTCGAGTCCTTGCATGTAGTTGAAGTCGGCATAGAGGTGGTCGCGGAAGCGATAGTAGTCCTCTGCCGTGTGCCCTGCAAAGCGGTCCTTGATGTGGTCATACCATACATCGCGCCATACGATGGGCACTTGGCTCATGTTTATTATCTTGAGAAACTTCTCCTCCTGTCCCGTTGGCTTCGGCATACAGAAGGTTGTCTCGACGTCTCCCTGCAGGCTCAGCCCCTTGGTGATGCCGTAGCTTGCGACTGCAAGGCCGCCGTATATCTTGGGAGGAAACTCCCATCCGAACATTAGAACTTTCATGTGAGAAAATGTGAAATTGAGAGAATCAGAAAATCAGAAACGTGGATTCTTCCTTTTCTTATTTTCTTCATTTCTTATTATCTTATTCTACTTATTATTCTTCGTTATACTTGTCGAGCAGCTTCACGATGCGCATGATGCCCGAGACATTCATGGCGAAACTGATGGCACCGCGCCCGTGGAAAGGTGGATTGCCGTCGAAGAGCTCGGGTATCGTGCCGATGCAATGGTAGAAGAGCTCTTCCTCGTAGCCCACCAACAAGCGGTCTACATAGCTCAGCTTGCTATACTTGAATATCTTCAGGCAGGCCTCCATGTAGAAGGCTGCGAGCCAAGGCCAAGCGGTTCCCTGATGATAAGCGTAGTCACGCTGAACCTGCGGACCCACATACATCGGGTTGTAGCCGTGGCTCTTCGGCGAAAGCGAGCGCATGCCCTTCGGCGTGATGAGCTCCTTCGTGCAATGGTCGAGTACGCTTTTCTGCTGTATCCTGTCGAGAGGCGAATAGTCGAGGGCAATGGCGAAGACCATGTTGGGACGCATGTCGTAGTCGCGATAGCCGTCCACGCAGTAGTCGCAGAGGTAGCCATGCTCGTTCATGAACATTGGAGCAAAGTTCTCCTCGCATAGGTGCGCAGCTGCCTCCAGTTGCTTGATGAACTTTTCGTCTTTCAAGACGCGACATACTTCTGCACTGAACATCAAGGCATTGTACCACAAGGCATTTATCTCGACGATGAAACCTGTTCTTGGAACAATCGGCCGGCCACCCACGGAACTGTTCATCCAGGTGACCGCTTTGTCTTTGCCTTCGCAACTGACGAGGCCGTTCTCCTCGACATGGAAGTTCGGATGCCCTCCTGCACGGAGCCATTCCATGATGTCCCAAAGTAAATGGCCGTACTTCTCGATGCACTTCTCCATGCTGACGAAGTTGGCATATTGCTGAATGCACCAGACAGCCCAGAGCAAGACATCGGGGTGCTCAATCTCGGTCACACTTACAGTCAGCTTCTTGCCTTCTATGAACTCACGGATAGCTTTCTCTGCTGTCTGCATGACCGCCTCGAACTTGTCCACTTCGTCGTTGGACAAGGTCAAGCCAGGCAACGACACGAACATGTCGCGAGCTCTGCACTTGAACCAGGGATAACCGGCCAGAACATAGTCTTCATGTTCGCGATGGACGATGAACTGATGGGCACTGTTGACAAGCGTGTTGTAGAAATTGTCGCGTGGCGTGCGTATCTTCACTTCGAAGTCTGCAAGGTCGGCCAGCGTGTCGGTATTGATTTCCTCCAGGCCTGCCGCAAAGACTACGCTTTCTCCCTTCTTGATGTTGAACTGGAAATAGCCAGGCACGTAGAGGTCTTCCGTCGAAGCATAGCCGCGCTCCTGCTCTTTGGGATACTCGAGTCCCCTGTACCAGTCGGGGCGGAATACGAATTCGTTCTCCTTGTTAATCTGCATGAAGAGCGTCGGGTAACCATGATACATGCAAGTGGAGATGCCGTTCTGCACGATGTCGTAGTGACGGTTGACGCCGGCATTCTCGTGCGTGAACTCACGTACGCTACGGAAGGCCAGGAATGGCTGCAGGCGGAGCGTTGTCTCGCTATGTGCATCGACCAGAGTATAGCGGATGATGATGCGGTCCTCGAAGTGCTGGAACATCATCTCGCGCTTCAATATGACACCGCCCACTCGATAGATGGTTGTGGGGACTTGGAGAGAGTCGAACTCGCGGATATACTTATGTCCACGAGGGCTGAAGTTGTCTCCGTTGTACTTATGAAGGCCAAGGTTGAACTCGGCTCCATGCTGAATCACAGTCGCATCGAGGCTCGACAGCAGGACATGGTTTTCGTCGTCCAGCTCAGGCACAGGCACAACAAGCAGGCCATGATACTTGCGCGTGTTGCAGTCGACCAGTGTTGTGCAACTATAAGCCCCTGAACGGTTCGAACGAAGCACTTCCTTGGGCAGCGACTCGCGCAGGTTGGTCATCAGCGTTTTGTCAAAACGTAAATAACTCATATATAGTTGTCGGTTATAGGTTATGGTTTGTTGAGCGTAAAATTACGCAATTTCATTCAATTAATGAAACATTTGCCTGTCTTTTTCATTGCGAAAACCCAAATAAAACGTAAAAGATGTTATTTAACACAAAAAACACTTGACATGAAACACTAAAAGATGTATCTTTGTGCTGTAAAACTTATGGTAATGATAATGAAAGAAGATGTGCTCGAAAAGTTGCCCGAAATGGGCAGAGTACTGACGGCAGAGGAGCGCGAGCAAGTGTTCGAAGAGATGCAGGTGCGCACCTATCGCAAGAACGAACCGATTTACAGTGAGGGCGATGTGCCTTCGCATTTGCTTTGCCTGCTTAGTGGAAAGGTGAAGATATACAAAGATGGTGTGGGCGGAAGGACACAGATTGTGAGGGTTATTAATGCTGTGGAGTACTTTGGCTATCGTGCTGCCTTTGCCGAGGAGAATTATGTGACGGCGGCAGCTGCTTTCGAGCCTTCTGTCATTGCAAGTATTCCGATTGATCTGGTTCGCCGGCTCATTACGCGTAACCCGCAGCTGTCGTGGTTCTTTATGCATCGATTGGCTGTGGCTTTGGGCAGGAGCGATGCCCGGACAGTCAACCTTACGCAGAAGCACATCCGAGGCCGCCTGGCTGAGAGCATCTTGTTCCTTAAGGAGAGTTACGGTACGGAAGATGACGGCAAGACGCTCTGCGTCTATCCCAGCCGCGAGGACATGGCGAACCTGAGCAATATGACGACCAGCAACGCCATCCGAACCTTGAGTGCTTTTGTGCAGGAGGGACTCATTGCCCTCGATGGACGTAAGATAAAACTACTCAGCGAGCCTGCCTTGCAAAGGATTTCCCGTATGGGTTGAAGCAGATGGAGGCAGCACTACGGCAGCACTACATATAATATTTATATTAATATAGAAAGGTGAGTTGATATGTTGCATAGTTTCTCTTGTATGATGAATCATTTCGGGATGACCCGATGCGTAAGGGCTTTATGCTTGCTCCTTACTATGACTGTCTGTGTGGATGGCTTTGCACAGGACTATCAGGGCATCCGCAACCAGTGGCTTGACAGCCTGCGGACGGCGACTGCAAGCGTCATTCGGGACAGTATCATCCGCCAGGATGGCGATAGCATGAAGCTTTGGTGGACGGTTTATGGCGAGCGGCCTGCCGACGGAAGAAGCCTGTGGATTAGCCTGCATGGGGGAGGCGGGACGACTCCCGACGTGAACGACCAGCAATGGAGGAACCAGATGAGGCTATATCGTCCGAGCGAGGGCGTGTATGTGGCACCCCGTTCTCCGGTGGATGCTTGGGACATGTGGTGCCAGCAACCTATTGACAGCATGTATCGGGTCTTGATCCGTACGATGATTGCCCACTATGATGTCAACCCTGATAAGGTTTATATCATGGGTTATTCAGCCGGAGGCGACGGCGTGTGGAGGATGGCTCCACGCATGGCCGACCATTGGGCGGCAGCAAGCATGATGGCGGGACATCCTGGCGATGTCAGGCTGGAGAACTTGTTGAACACGCCTTTCATGATATGGTGTGGTGCCAATGATGCTGCCTACAGCCGCAATCGGGTTGACCGTGAGCGAGGCATTCAAATGGACTCCCTGCAACGCACTTCTCCTGACGGATACATCCACGAGACGCATATCATGGAGGGCAAAGGGCATTGGATGGACCGTGAGGATGCGGCTGCCGTGCCATGGATGGCGAGGTTCAGGCGGCAGGCTTGGCCTAAGCATATCGTATGGCAACAGGAGGCCGTCCTGCGTCCCACCTTCTATTGGCTTGCTGCCCCTCGCAAGGAGTTGAAGCGTGGCAAGCGCGTGGATGTGAAGGTCGAAGGCAATCGCATCAACATCTTTCGCTGCGATTATTCCGAACTGACGCTGTATCTGAGCCAGGAGCTCGTGAATCTTCGGAAGCCTGTCACCGTGATGCTTTGCGGCAAGAAGGTCTTCAGTGGGAGGGTGAAGCCAAGTTCGGGCACCTACAGACAGACGTTGCATGAGCGGCAAGATCCTCGTTTTGCTGCGCCATGCAAGATATGCGTGAGGCAATAAGCCTGCCGGAAGTTCCGTTCCTCGGCTTTGACACTTTGCAAGATTTCCGCCTGTTTTGCTTACACTTGCATTTTGGGGCGACTCGCGAGAATCGCTTCAAATTCTCTCGCCGGCACTTTTGTACCCCGAGACAATTTGATGCGCTTAGAACGAAAAAATTTTGGAACCGCTTGTCTTGCAGGCTGTTGTAGTGGCCTTATAGTGCTTATTTTTCAACCTTTGATGCATGGATTGCCATCTCTACTTAGCAAAATCGGCCAAACGAACTGTTTTTTTCGCATATTTTTATAGTGGAGAGTCACTCGATGAATGCAGTTAAGTTTGTCCACACAATATATTGCATCTTCAGTTCCACTATAATACCTTGGCAATTCCTCCCTGTTGCGTCGGCAAATTCGGCGTATTTCGCCACGTTTACCGGCATTCCGAAATGTGACAAAAAGAAATCAAAATCCGGATTTCAATAACACCGCACGATTCTCCGCCATTATAGGCGTGAAACGCAAAAAAGTGATGCGACAGGTGCCGTATCTGGCAAAAATGTCGTACTTTTGCAACCAGAACAATAGCAATAATATGACGAAGGAGATTTATCTGGCCGGAGGATGCTTCTGGGGAACAGAGCATTACTTCAAACAAATTGAGGGCGTGACGGAGACGGAGGTAGGCTTTGCCAACGGACATACGCAGAACCCGACGTACAAGGAAGTGTATACCGACACGACAGGCTTTGCCGAGACGGTGCGAGTGAGGTATAACCCCGACGTGGTGAGCCTGCGTTTCCTCCTTCAGATGTTCTTCAAGGCCATCGATCCCACCAGCCTCAACAAACAGGGACATGACGAGGGGACACGCTATCGCACGGGCGTATATTATACGTCGGACGAGGATCTGCCCGTCATCGAAAAGGTTTTCTCTGAGGAACAAAAAGGCTGGGATGAGCCATTCGTCGTGGAGAAACAGCCGCTCCAGAGCTTCTATGCGGCCGAGGAATACCATCAAGACTATCTGGACAAGAACCCGCAGGGCTATTGCCATCTGCCTCAGTCGCTGTTCGAGTTTGCAAGAAAAGCAAAGGAAAAATAGCCGCTACCTGCGACGCTTCCTTGGCGTGAAGAAAGAATAAATGCCCGAGGCAACGCCTGAACAAAGGCGATAACCCCTGTAAATGACGATGCTGTTGATGAGCAGACGGGCAATCCTCTGCGCCCTGTCGGTTGTCTTCGACATCTTCCCGCCAGTCAGGTAGCTGACGTTATCCGTCATCTGCGTGCGGGAATTCTGTATCTGCCGCCTGATCTTGCGCTTTCTCTGCTGCAAAGCGGCAAGTACGTCCGGAGAGTTAATGATGCTGCTCATATCTCGTCCTCCATTTCATCGTCCTCGCCCACGAGCAATCCAGCCACAAACCGTGCTATTGGCTGCACAATCCAACGCTTTCGGACCACGAATACAATGATGATGAAGAGCACCATCACCCCGCCCATGATGGTGAAGCTCCACGCTGCACCCACCAACTTAGCCAGCCAAAAGGCCAGGGCTATTACAAAGAAGAAGAGAGCCACCAAGCCCAGCGTCAGGCACACAGCCACTGTGACTATCGCAGAAAGGAGTCTGCTCAGCTTCTCGGCAGAGTCCAGCTTCAGATACTCCTTCTGCAATTCCAGGTAGTTCTTCGCTTCAGTCCAAAGCGATTGAATGCTGTTGCTATAGCTCATCAGGCATTAAACATTGAACATTGAACAGTCCCCCTCTCCTCGGGAGAAGGGTTGGGACGAGGCTTCCCTTACTCCTCAGTCTTGGCAGCCTGCAGCTCTTCTGCAATCTCGTCAACGAGGTCAGACATCTCCTGACGGTTGAGCTTGATGCCGCGCTTGCGCAAAGCCTCGGCAATCTTCTCGCGAACGTCGCTCCCCTTCTCAGGGGCAAACAGCAAACCGCAGGCAGCACCTACCAGTGCCCCACCGATGAATGTAGCCAGAAAATCAAATGCTCTCATAATTGTTCCTTTCTTGAAATACGATTGTTTGTTTTACATGTTCTTCGCCTACAAATATAGCGCTTTTATACATTCAAACAGCAGAAAAATGCAAAAAAATGTTGAAAAGAAGGCATTTTCTGCTTAATTAATTGTTTTTATAAGTAAAAAGCAGTACCTTTGCAAGGGAAATAAAGGATAAAAGTAAACCAAACATATTAACAACTTATGAAAAAGATTCTTTATGTGTGCGCTGCAGTCTGCACGGTGTTCATGATGTCTTCTTGCAGGAGCAAGGAGAGTGCTTACAAAAAAGCTTACGAGAAGGCTAAGGCTCAACAGACTGTGGCTCCTGCCACCACAACCCCTATCCAGCAGGTGACAACCCAGACGGTGACTCCCGTCACTACAACTCCTGTTGCTGATTACAGCAATGTGACCGTACGCAACGAGAACGTCTCCTTCGTCGAAGGAAGCCCGCTGAAGCAGTACGGCGTGGTTGTTGCTTCTGTAACTATCAAGAGCAATGGCGTGGCTCTCATGCAGAAGCTCGCAGGCCAAGGCTATAACAGTTGCGTGGCACAGGCTCAGGTGAACGGCCAGACATACTATCGTGTCGTCGCTTGCAGCTATGACACCAAGCCTGAAGCCGCACAGAAGCGTGACCAGCTCGAGGGACAGTATCCCGGTGCATGGCTATTGTATAAGAAATAATATACAGGGCTCCCCAACACCTTAGAGACCTTAAAGACATTAAGGACCTTAAGGAGGTTATAATTATTTATAATGTGGGAAGAGTTCTTGCAATAGATTACGGGGTCCGTCGCACAGGTTTGGCTGTGACGGACCCTTTGCAGATTATTCCAGGAGGGCTGACTACCGTCGATACGACCAATCTGATGGCCTTCCTGAAGGATTATCTTTCGAAGGAACAAGTGGAGCGCTTCGTCGTCGGACTGCCCAAACAGACAAACGGACAAGACAGCGAAAACCTGCCGCGAGTGCGTGCCTTCGTGGAGCAACTCCAGAAGATGTTCCCTGCCGTGCCGGTCGATATGTGGGACGAACGCTATACCAGCGTCCTCGCCCAGCAAACTATCCTGCAAAGCGGCATAGGCAAGATGGCTCGCAGAAACAAAGCGCTCGTCGATGAAGTGAGTGCAACAATCATCCTGCAAGGATGGATGGAAAGGAAAATATGATACTACCAATATACACATTCGGTCAGCCCGTGCTCCGTCAAGAGGCTGAGGAAATAGACAAGGATTATCCAGAGTTGGAGCAGCTCATCAAGAATATGTACGAGACCCTCGAACGCAGTGAGGGCATCGGCTTGGCAGCACCTCAAGTGGGACTGCCCATCAGGCTCGTCGTCATCAATCTCGATGTCATCAGCGAAGACCTTCCTGAATACAAGGACTATATCAAGACCTTCATCAATCCCCATATCGAGGAGTATGACGAGACGGAACAGGATATAGTGGAGGAGGGCTGCCTCAGCCTGCCTGGCATTCATGAGAAAGTGAAGCGCCCCACTCGCATCCGCGTCACTTATCAGGACGAGCAGTTCCAAAAGCATGATGAATGGGTGACGGGCTATCTGGCACGTGTGATGCAACATGAGTTCGACCACCTCGACGGCGTAGTCTTCACAGATCATCTCCAAGGCCTGCGTCGCCAGCTTACCAAGTCTAAACTCCAAGACATCAGAAAAGGTAACTTCTCCTGCAGCTACAAGGTCAAAGTCAAGAGATAGATTATTGAAGAGACTTCTATCCATAGCCCTCTTTGTGTTCAGCCTGAGCCTGACGGCACAGATTAACACAGACCGCGTCCTGTTGATGGGACGCAATGCTTTGTATTATGAAGATTATGTGCTTGCCATCCAGCGTTTCAATATGGTCATCAATGCAAAGCCTTGGCTGGGAGAGCCTTATTTCTACAGAGCCTTGGCAAAGTATTACCTCGAGGACTATCAAGGCGCAGAGATTGACTGCAACAATGCCGTGGAACGTAATCCCTATGCCCTCAACCATTATGTCCTGCGAGCTCTCTGCCGCATCAACCAGAACCGCTATGCTTTGGCTGAAGAAGACTACCAAAAGGCCATTGCCATAAATCCCCTTGACCATAACTCCTGGCACAATATTGTTCTTTGTCAGATAGAGCTGAAGGAGTATGAGAGAGCAGATTCATCGCTTGATGTGATGCTTCGGCATTGGGGAAAGGAAACAGAGCAATACACGATGAAAGCCCAAGTGTCGTTGCTTAGAACCGATACAGTTCAGGCAGAGCGTTGGACAGACAGAGCGCTTGAGCTTGATGAATATGACGGCAAAGCCTGGGGAATGAAGGCAATGTTTCAAGGGAATCGGAAAGAATACAAAGAAGCCGAGGCCTCACTCGACAAAGCTATCATGCAGTTGCCGCGAAATGCCGGACTTTATGTAAATCGTGCTTTGGTCCGCTACAATCAGGACAACTTGCGAGGAGCAATGTCCGACTATGATGCATGTCTCGACCTTGAGCCTCACAATTATCTTGCTCACTACAATCGCGGCTTGCTTCGTGCACAGGTAGGCGAGGACAATCTTGCCATCGAGGATCTCAACTTTGTGCTCGACCTCGAACCAGACAATACTATTGCCCTTTACAATCGTGCCCTCTTGCTCGACAACATTGGTGACTATAAAGGTGCTATTCGCGACATCAGCGCTGTCATAAAAGACTATCCTGAATTCTGGGACGGCTATCGTCAGCGTGCAGCCATAAAGCGAAAGCTTGGCGATATAAATGGCGCTGAGATGGATGAGTTTAGGCTCGACTTGATGCGGCGGCAGGCAAGAAACATCCTGTACGGACTCGGAAGAAGAGTGAGCATAATATCGAGGATTATGCTGCTTTGGTCGAAGAGGATGAACACGAAGAAGAGAATACGTATGTCAGTGAGTACCGTGGTAAGGTCCAGAACCGTCAGACAGAACTGCAGCCTGAGCCCATCTATTCCCTCACTTACTATAAGAAAGACTCCGAGACTAACACTTACATAGCTTATTGTCAGGAGCTGGAGAAACTCAATAGCCGTCTTCTGCTTCCTCTGCAACTTTACCTGACAGACAATGAAGCACCAATGACAGGAAAGCAGACTGAAGCTCATCAGTATTCGATTTCTGTCCTTACTGAGATGCTTGAGAAGAATCCACTTGACAAGGACTTGCTTCTGCACCGTGCCCTCGACTATTATCATGTCCGTGACTTCGAGAATGGCGTTAATGACATGGATGCACTCATCTTGAAGTACGGGGCTGAACCTTTGGCACTCATCTTGCGGGCACAGTGTCGCTTCGCTCAACTCGAGGTGTCGCGTACAACGGCAAGCGCTTCCGACCTCCGGCTTGGCTATCTTATGGCTTTGCAAGACTACAACAAGGCTTCAGATCTTATTCCTGACGCTCCTTTCCTGTATTACAACATAGGCTGCGTACAGGTCCAGCTGGCTGATTATGTCGCTGCACAGAAGTCCTTCACTCATGCTCTTGAACTTGACGCTCGTTTCCCAAGTGCTTACTACGGGCGAGGCGTTGCTTACATCCTCGGAGGGAAAATAGATAATGGCCTGAACGACCTTTCTCAGGCAGGTGAGCTGGGACTCTATACTGCCTATAACCTCATTAAGAAGTACTCGAAAGAGAAAAAACGCACAACTAAGTAATTCTTTCTTAAGAATACTTTCGTAATTTGATGAAAAGCACTATCTTTGCACCCCGAAATATAGTAATAAAGAAAAAGATGGTAAAGATAACCTTCCCTGATGGCTCTGTTCGTGAGTATGAGAGCGGCATCACAGGCTATGAGATAGCACAGAGTATTTCAACCCGTTTGGCTCAGGACGTTGTGGCCTGTGGCGTCAATGGTGAGACGACGGAACTCAACCGCCCTATCAATGCTGATGCAAGCATCAAGCTCTACAAGTTCGACGACGAAGAGGGCAAGCACGCCTTCTGGCACACAAGTGCCCACCTCCTTGCCGAGGCGTTGCAGGAACTCTATCCGGGCATACAGTTCGGCTTCGGTCCTGCCGTCGAGAACGGCTTCTTCTACGACGTGCTCCTGCCGGATGGCAAGCAGATAGGCGAAGGTGACTTTAAGACCATCGAGGACAAGATGCTTGAACTCGCCCGCAAGGACGAGGCCGTAGTGCGCAAGGAGGTAGGCAAGGCCGACTGCCTGGCGCAGTTCAAGGCAGCAGGCCAGGCCTACAAGTGCGAGCACATTGAGCAGGACCTCGAAGACGGCAGCATCACGACATACACGCAGGGTAACTTCACGGACCTCTGCAAAGGTCCCCACATCGTCAGCACAGGCATCATTAAGGCCGTAAAGCTGATGAGCATAGCCGGTGCCTTCTGGCGCGGAGACGCTACCAAGGACCAGATGCAACGCCTGTATGGTATCTCCTATCCCAAGAAGAAGATGCTTGACGAATACCTTGTCATGCTCGAAGAGGCCAAGAAGCGCGACCATAGGAAGATAGGCAAGGAGATGGAACTCTTCATGTTCAGTGAGCGTGTCGGCAAGGGCCTGCCCATTTGGCTTCCAAAGGGAACCGACCTCCGTCTGCGCCTTCAGGAGATGCTCCGCAAGATTCAGAAGCAGTATGGCTATCAGGAAGTCATCACTCCCAATATTGGCGGCAAGAACCTCTATCAGACTTCCGGTCACTGGGACCACTACGGCAAGGACAGCTTCCAACCGATTCAGACACCGGAAGAAGGCGAGGAGTACCTGCTGAAGCCAATGAATTGCCCTCACCACTGCGAGATCTTCGCCAATCGCCCGCGTTCTTATAAGGAACTCCCCTTCCGTTGCGCCGAGTTCGGTACTGTCTATCGCTACGAGCAGAGCGGCGAGCTTCACGGCCTGACACGTGTCCGTTGCTTCACACAGGACGATGCCCACATCTTCTGCCGTCCGGACCAGGTGAAGAAGGAGTTCATCAATGTGATGGACATCATACAGCGTGTCTTCAAGACATTCAACTTCAGCGAAGAGAACGTCGAGGTGCAGATTTCACTCCGCGATCCGAATAACAAGACGAAATACATTGGTTCCGACGAGGACTGGCACGTGGCAGAGCAAGCCATCATTGACGCTTGCGCCGAGAAGGGCATGAAGGCCCGTCAGGAGCTGGGTGAGGCCGCTTTCTACGGTCCCAAGCTCGACTTCATGGTAAAGGATGCCATCGGTCGCCGTTGGCAGCTCGGAACCATTCAGGTTGACTACCAGTTACCGCAACGCTTCCAGTTGGAGTATGTCGGAGAGGACGGCCAGAAGCATCGTCCCGTGATGATTCACCGCGCTCCCTTCGGTTCGATGGAACGCTTCGTGGCAGTTCTCATTGAGCACACGGCCGGCCACTTCCCCCTTTGGCTTACGCCCGATCAGGTTGCTATCCTGCCTGTCAGCGAGAAGTATCAAGCCTATGCTGAACAACTCAAGGCTTACTTCGATACCCAGGATGTCCGTTCCTTCATTGATGACCGTAGTGAGAAGATTGGACGCAAGATTCGCGACACCGAACTTAAGCACATTCCTTACATGCTCATCGTAGGAGAGAAAGAGCAGGAAGAGGGTACTGTAAGCTTCCGTCAACGTGGTGGAGGAGAGCAGGGAACGATGAAATATGAAGATTTCTCGAAGAAAATTGTCGAAGAAGTTAGGAAAATGACAGAAAAGTGCTAAATTTGCACCCGCTTAAATATAATTAATGAAGAAACCTAACCTGAAACAGCAGTATCGCGTGAACGAGCAGATACGTGTACGCGAAGTGCGCATTGTGGGTGACGGCATAGAGAGCCAAGTCGTCCTGACCTCCAAGGCGTTGCAGATGGCAGAGCAGCGTGGCGTCGACCTCGTGGAGATTTCTCCTAATGCAGAGCCGCCAGTGTGCCGGCTCATTGACTACAGCAAGTTCATCTACCAGCAGAAGAAGCATCAGAAGGAGATTAAGGCAAAGCAAGTGAAGGTAGATGTCAAGGAGATTCGCTTCGGACCTCAGACTGACGACCACGACTATAATTTTAAGCTCAAGCATGCTCAGGGCTTCCTCAACGATGGCGACAAGGTGAAGGCTTACGTCTTCTTTAAGGGACGCAGCATCCTCTTCAAGGAACAGGGCGAGGTGCTCCTCCTGCGTTTTGCTCAGGACCTTGAGGAATACGGTAAGGTAGAGTCGATGCCGCAGCTCGAGGGCAAGCGAATGATTATGTTCCTTGCTCCCAAGAAGCAGCCGAGTGGTGCCAAGAAGCTTCAGGATACGGACGAGGCAGTCGAGGCTCCTGTTCGCGAGAAGAAAGCTCCTCAGCAGAAGGCTCCCAAGGAATACACGGGACCGAAGGTGGAGGGAGAGAACTTCGACGACTGAAGCCCAGTTCATAATTCATGATTCTCAATTCATAATTTAGCGGCGGCTGAGTGATGGTTGAGAGATACACAGCAAGGAAACAATTATGAATTATGAATGAATAATTAAGAATTAAATAGAAGGACAGTGCGTAACGCCCTGGTATATGCGTTGCCACGTCGATTATAATTAATAATTAATAATTAACAAATTAAAAAAATGCCAAAAGTAAAGACTAACTCCGGTGCGAAGAAGAGATTCTCGTTCACTGGAACTGGCAAGGTAAAGCGCCATCACGCCTACCACAGCCACATCCTGACAAAGAAGACGAAGAAGCAGAAGCGCAACCTCGATCACAGCGCTATCGTTGTGAGAGAGAACATGAAGCAGGTGCGCGACCTCCTGTGCCTCCGCTAAACCTCTGTAAAACTCAGGAAAACAATTTACTTTAGTTATTAACCGAATGCTTAGCACCTAAAGACCGCTACGAGCGGCGCTAACATTCAAAACAGAACAAAATTATGCCAAGATCAGTAAATCATGTAGCTTCAAGAGCTAAGAGAAAGAAAATTCTGGGTTTGACCAGAGGTTATTTCGGCGCCCGCAAGAATGTATGGACCGTTGCCAAGAACACTTGGGAGAAGGGTCTTACCTATGCATATCGCGACCGCCGTACGAAGAAGCGTAACTTCCGTGCGCTCTGGATTCAGCGTATCAATGCTGCCGCACGCCTGGAGGGCCTCAGCTATAGCCAGCTGATGGGTCTGCTGCACAAGGCTGGCATCGAGATCAACCGCAAGGTGCTCGCTGACCTCGCAGTCAATTACCCCGATGCTTTCAAGGCAGTTGTTGCCAAGGTAAAGTAATTCGAGATTTACAATCAAACCAAGGAGGAGAACGGCCTGCGCTGTTCTCCTCTTTTCGTATATATATATGAAATCGGTTCGTAGCGGCCGCCGTGAACATTTTAGGCGGCCGCTACGGTTTCTTTTGGCGGCCGCCGTGAATTCTTTTGGCGGCCGCTAAAAATAGAAGACCCGTGTTCTGTTGCCCCGCTCAATACGTTATGTTGCCTTCCCTGACACGTTGCGTGACCCGGCTTGGTGCGTTGAATTTGCGAATATCCTGCGGAAAGTCTGCTGTCGTGGCTGCAGTCTTTGCCTGAAAAAGGCAAAGTGAGGACTGCTTGGGAAACTTTTCGTCTCTTTTCTTTGAGGCTTTCGCAAAAAACATTATCTTTGCAAGGCAATATGTAATGTAATAGTCGAGGACTCATGAAGAAGATTTATATTTTCCTGGTTGCTGCGCTTGCCTGGAGCGCCGTCAGGGCGGAGGACAACACCCTCTACTTTACCGATGCTGCTATTATGCCCGGCCAGACGGGAAGCATCCAGCTCTGCATGAAGAATGTAAGGACTGACTTGACTTGTCTTGAGGCAGAGATCCAGTTGCCCGAAGGACTCTCCGTTGTCCAGGACGATGCCGGCAATCCTGTGGTAACACAGATCCATAACCGTTCGAGTGTGCACGAACTCCTGGCCAATGTCCTTGAAAGCGGTAACCTCAAGGTGCTCATCAGTTCTGCCGATGCAGACTTGTTTGGCGAGGGAGATGGCCCGCTTCTGAGCTTCCGTGTGCAGGCCGACGAGGATGTCCTTCCTGGAAATTACGAAGTCAAGACGGTGGGCGAGTCGCTCCTCGTGAATGATGTGGCAGAAGCATTCTACAGCGTAGGCGTCACCGGCAATGTTCTCGTCACGGACGACCCGACGGGAATAAATGATGAATTAAGAATGAAGGATGAAGAATCGGGTGCCATCTACAACCTTGCAGGCCAGCGTGTCGGCAAAGCAAATCTTCATCAAGAACGGTAAGAAAGAGCTGCACAGATAGGCAGTCATATCCGCCAGCAATACAAATATCGACGAGGACTCTCTGCCATGTCAGAAGAGTCCTCGCCTTTTCTTTTCGTCAGAAGCCTCCTAAAGCGGTGTAGAGATTGATGAGAGCCTGAATGCCCTCGTAGTGGTTCTGCGCCTCTGTGATTTGTGCCGTAAGCAGGTCCTCCTGAGCCTTGAGCACCTCAACATAGGTGTTTGTGCCGTTCTTCATCAGTTCCGAAGTGCCGAGATATGCTTCGTGCAGGGAGCTGACAATTGAAGTGAGGTAGGCAGCCTTTTGCTCTGTTTTGTGGCAGATGCGCAGTTGCTGATAGACTTCGTTGCCTGCGCCCAGTAGCGTCTGAACGAATTGCAGGCGGACTTTCTCCTGCTCAATCTTTGCATTCTTGTATTGTGCCCGCAGCTTGCCTTGCATGAAGATGCGCTGTGTCAACGAAGCCACGGCATTGGAAAGGAATT
>CAJOLC010000036.1 GCA_905235305.1 uncultured Bacteroidaceae bacterium
TCCATATATCTCACGAGAAGAACTTGCAGAGGTGTGTGGTGTTACAACTGACGGAATTAAGTATAACATTCGCAAACTCAGAGAGAGCGGAATAATAAAACGCATCGGCCCAGACAAGGGTGGCCATTGGGAGATAATAGAATGACAGCAATTTGTCCCATCTTGAAAGGCTTTCCATTCAATTACTCTTCTCTTTCCTGAACTCATATTTCACGTCATCAACCCAATCATTCCATTAATGACCTTGTCAAGCTGTTCTTTATATATAAGCCCCTCTACATATTCCTTTGGTATGGAGCTGAAGCCATACTTCGCTCCTAAAATAGCGCATGCTACAGCGGCATTGGTGTCAGCATCTCCACCTGCATTAACCACTGCAAGAAGTCCTTCTTCAAAGGACCTGGCATTCCAGTATGCCCATAACCCTGCCGCAAGTGTTCTTAACGTATAACCGACAGAATCCTCGTCTTGTAATTCTAATGCCCTGATATCGGTGTTCATTGATAAGTCTATATACTCACGAATACACTCATCGTATTGTTGCCCAATATTAATCATCTGGTGATAGGTCAACCCTTTGTTGCCATATACTAAAGAGTGTATCAGTTCAGATACAATAACACACGAACCAACACAGCGAGGATCATAATGGGTCAATCTACAGATATTGGCTGCACACTCCTCTATTGCTTTGGGAAAGAGTCCGACTATAGATGTCCGCATCAGCCCTCCATTCGCTGCAGATTGTTTGTTGCTCATTTCCCATATTAGTTTAGACACTTCAAGGGGCTTTTCTACATAATCACCAATCATCAGGACTTTGTAGGTGTTCTCGCCTATGCCCATCGGCTCACCATTTGCCCACTCCTTGAAGTTTCTGGCAATGCTGGTAAGACTCACACCTCTGTCTTTGATGACTGCTTTTGCTATGCATAGCATCATATCTGTATCATCCGTCCAGTCGCCAATCTTCCATCGCTTACGGTGTCTGTCTTGGAATATCTCACTATAATGCTTAATGCCATTAGGATATTTCCGGGCCATCTCATCATCAGTCATGAATTCAGTTCCAAGTCCGAGGGCATCACCAATAGCCTGTCCATATATAACGCCTTTTAATTTATCTATCATATTCTTATTTCCGCAGCACTTTGTTCAACTTCCTTTATAGGTTCCTGAGCGACAAAAAGCCGCCCCGGATCTTGCCATGTCAGATTATTCACTTACCTAAGTGCTGCGTTTCAAGACAAGCAAATCATCAATGACGTGACAAAGATACAAATAAAGCCTGAGAATATCACTCCTTTGGGAGGAGTATTTCATGTGAGAGAACTTTTTCCCCTTATGTGGGTCTGGTTAATCCGAACAGGTTATCAGACCTTTCCCACCTCTTTCATTCTTTCTTTTTTTCATTATTTTCATTTTTTTCATCGACCTTTGCGTCAGAGGACACAGCATAGTGGGTTGTTTGAACATACATGTATATTCAATTGCACATACATGTACATTCAATTGCACATACATGTATGTTCAAGCAACGCATAGTGAAGAGGGCAAGGAGCAAGGTGCAGGGAGCGAGTGGTGAAAGGGCATCTGATGACCGATTCGGGATAAGGCGCCAGCAAGCGATTACTTCTGTGGCGGCAACTGCACCCGAGGATATGACGGGCCACCTGACGCTCCATCTCTCGCTGCACTATCAGGATGGTCATGATATTGCTATCCGAGAATGAGGCCTTACGGTAGAGGCAGGGCTTTCCTTCAGTAGACATGAGAGACTTTTTGCCCACTTCTTTAGCAAATTCTTTGCAAAATTCATCCACGGCACAGAAAATTTCTGTAATTTTGTCTTCTGTAATCATGATAATCGTTTATGTATTATAACGTAAGTAGCCAGTAATTGCTTATAGAGGTACAGAAACAATCTCAGGCTACCAACTATATGAGCAACTTCCTTATCCTGAACTGAGGCCTTTTATGAGAAATCTCCGTTATAACAGAACCAATAACAAAATAATACACAAAAGTTCTTCTTCTCCTTGTGGCTACAGTATTGCTGAGCGCACAAGCCTATGCCAAGAAAATCCGAGTGGCATGTGTAGGTAACAGCATCACATATGGTGCCTTCATCCAAGACCGCGACAAATGGAGTTACCCTGCTCAGCTGCAGGCCTATTTGGGCGAAGACTACGAGGTGCAAAACTTCGGAGTCAACGGCGCCACCATGCTCAGCCAGGGCGACAATCCCTACATCAAGACCAACGAGTATCGTCGGGCTCTGGAGTTTAAGCCAGATATTGTTCTCATCAAACTGGGCACCAACGACAGCAAAAGTCAGAACTGGGAGCACAAAGCCGAATTCATTAACGACTATCAGTCATTCATCGACTCTTTCCGCGCTCTGGATAGCCAGCCCCGCATTATCTTGATTACACCCCTGCGCTGCTTTACGCCAGACAATGACCCCATCAGCAGCAAGATCATTGCCAGAGAGGTGCGTCCCATGGTCGAGGAAATGGCTTACCGCAACAAACTGGAGATTATCAATATGCATAATGTTGTGGCCGACACTTGGGACCCAACCCTGATGCCCGACCATCTGCATCCCTCGGCAAAAGGTGCCGGACTCATGGCCCTGAAGATATACAAGCACCTTGCCATAGACTCTGAACCTGTTGCCACGACAAGTGTCCAGCCTTTCTACAAGCAAGGCGCAAAGCAGTTTAACTTCCATGGTTTCACGGGCTATGAGTTTGTCAATGACGAAGGCGCCGTGTGCCGTGTGGTGGAGCCTCGTATAGTGGCCAAGGGACGGCCCTGGCTGTGGCGCGCCCGCTTCTGGGACTTCGAGCCACAGACCGACATTGACCTGCTGGAGCGTGGCTACCATATAGCCTACTGCGACGTGGCAGAGCTATTCGGTTCTCCGCGTGCTGTGGCACGCTGGAATGCCTTCTATAAATGCATGGCGAAAGCTGGATTCAGCCGTAAGATGGCATTGGAAGGCATGAGCCGCGGAGGACTGATTATCTACAACTGGGCAGCCAAGAACGCCGACAAGGTGGCTTGCATCTATGCCGATGCACCCGTGATGGACATTAAGCAATGGCCTATGATCAGCGGTTCTGCTGACGAAAAGAAACGTATGCTGGAGGCCTACGGCTTCCAGAACGACGATGAGGCACGCGCATGGCAGGCTAATCCCGTCGATTATGCCCGCGCCATCTCAAAGGGACACTTTCCCATCCTTCATGTTGTAGGCGATTCCGACGAAGGTGTCACCTACCGTAACAATACCAAGATATTCGAGGATCAGATGCGCGCACTTGGCACTCCCATCCAGATTATCCACAAGCCAGCTACCGGCCATCATCCTCACTCTCTCTCATGCCCAAAGCCCATCGTGGACTTCATCCTTCATGCCATGAACCAACCTTAGATGGCCGGATAGAATCCAATGCTAACCCATCTATACGAATACATCTGAGATTATGAACTTCATTGAATTAGCAAAGAGCAGGTACTCCTGCAAGAAGTTTGACGCACGTCAAATCAGTAAAGAACAACTTGACACCATCCTCGAGGCGGGGCGGCTTGCACCTACGGCAAAGAACCTACAAGAGCAGCATGTCTATGTTGTGCAGTCGGCTGAAGCCATTGCCAAGATTGACACACTCACGCCTTGTCGCTATGGTGCGCCCACAATGCTCATCGTATCATTCGACAAGAACAATGTCTTCACCTACCCAGGTCAGAAATACGATTCGGGCATTGAGGATGCCACCATCGTCACCACCCACATGATGCTCTGTGCAAAAAGCGTTGGCGTGGATAGCTGCTGGGTGAACTTTTTCGATCCTGATAAGATGGCTGAGGCATTCGGACTGCCTGAGAATGAAGAGATATTGACCTGTCTTGCCCTCGGCTATGCAGCGGAAGGCACTAAGCCACTGGCTAACCACAACAGCCGTAAGCCTATCGGGGAAACCGTGAGTTATTTGTAAGCGAGAACTGGGAGGCCTCACCATCGGCCTCCCCATTTTCCCGAACTACATTAGCTACCCGTAGCCTTTCCCGTAGCCCGTTGGATGCGTCCTATAGATTTCCTACTTCCATCTGAATGCCCATTGCTTCCTTTGATGGCACAGCCGCAGGTAAATGCTTACATTATTACCTCATATGTGAAATTCTGGACGGCATATTATGAATTGTGAATTAAAAGCAGTACCTTTGCACTGCAAATAGAACTATGTCCTATGAATACATTCGGTACGCTTTACCGCATTACTTCCTTTGGTGAGAGTCATGGTGCAGGCATTGGTGGCGTCATTGATGGTATGCCCGCAGGCATTGAAGTCGATATGGCTTTTATCCAAGGCGAACTGGATAGACGCAAACCTGGACAGAGTGCACTCACTACTGCTCGCAAGGAGGCTGACGAGGTGGAACTCCTGAGCGGCATCTTTGAGGGCAAGACGACGGGTACACCTATCGGCTTTCTCGTCCGTAACACGAATCAGCACAGCCAGGACTATGAGAACATGCGCAACGTGTTCCGTCCCTCGCATGCCGACTTTACATACGAACAGAAGTATGGCATTCGCGACCATCGTGGCGGCGGGCGCAGCTCGGCTCGCGAAACGATATGTCGTGTGGTGGCTGGTGCTTTCGCGAAGCTTGCCCTTCGCCAGTTCGGCATTAACATCAAGGCTTATACGCAGCAAGTGGGTGACATCGTCCTGCCCGGCACATATCTTGACTACGATCTCGACAAGACCGAGACGAATGCAGTCCGCTGTCCGGATGAAGCAGTGGCATCAGATATGGCTCAGCTCATCATGAAGGTCAAGAAGGAGGGTGACACCATAGGTGGCGTTATAGCATGTGTCATAAAGGGTTGCCCTGTCGGACTCGGGGAGCCGATCTTTGATAAGCTGCAGGCTAAGTTAGGCGCTGCGATGCTTAGCATCAATGCCGTTAAAGGCTTTGAATATGGCCTCGGCTTTGCGGGAGCAAGTGGTCGTGGCAGCGAGCAGAATGACATCTTCGAGCCGGACCGAGTAAAGGGCGGCATCACGACAAGGACGAACAATAGTGGCGGCATTCAGGGAGGCATTTCGAACGGACAGGACATTTACTTCCGTGTTGCCTTCAAGCCTGTTGCAACCCTGCTTATGGAACAGGAGACTGTTGACATCCAAGGCAATGCGACAACCTTGACGGCCCGTGGCCGACACGATGCCTGCGTCTTGCCCAGAGCCGTTCCCGTCGTCGAAGCCATGGCTGCCATCAGCATCCTCGATGCTTATTTGCTCAGCAAGTCAACCCAGATGGGCAGGTGATCGCTAATGCCTCCCTTATAGACGGGACCTTGAAAGGTGCGCCATGGCGTGCCTTTATCTGTCAGAAGGAATGGGAATTGCCCTACGGAGACCTTCCCCTTGACGGATGACAGCATGTTGGGACTTACGAAGAAATGGTCGATATATCCCCACATCTTGCGAAAGTAATATGTGCCTTTGGCCTGCCTCAATTCCCTCTTGCTTTGTGGCATAAGCGAGGTCAGACGTTCCTCGATGCTTCGGAATATCCTGTCATTCGGTTCGGCATTAAAGTCGCCCATTAGCATGACGCTTTTGCCTTCCAATTCATCAAGCATGCTGCACAGTGTTGCTACGACAAGCCTTCGGTGCATCTCACCTTTCATTCCACTTCCTGCCCGACTGGGCAAGTGTGCTATAATAATATATAATGTATCGGAAAGGGTAGGGCATACGCCCCAGGCTTGCAGGATGTCGCGCGTGGGACTGAATCCATGCTCCTCAGATGGAATGCGGATGGCTTTGTGCCCGAGCAGATGAAACTGCAGGGAATCGTAGAGCATAGCGACGTCGACACCTCGCTTGTCTGGTCCTTCTTCATGGACATAAGAGTAGCGCGCCCTTCGAAGCGGGCTGCGAAGTGTAAGGTCTCTGAGTACGGTGTCGTTTTCTACTTCGCCCATCCCCACAATCATAGGCCATGCGTCATCGCCCGCAATGGCGGCGATGGTGCGCGACAGGTTGTCGAGCTTCTTCCAGTAGCGGCTCTTTGTCCAATGATAAGTGCCTTCCGGCAGGAACTCATAGTCGTCCTTCAGCGAATCGTGCTGACAGTCGAACAGGTTCTCGACGTTCCACCAGACCACACATTGCGCCTTTGTCGTGTGACAAAGGGGGAGTGTCAGCATGACCAGTAAGAGTGCGGAGCGCCACATCGTGCATTTATGGGTTTGATGTTGCAAACGAAGTGTTGTAACCTCTCATTTCCTTTCGGAGGGCTTTGGCTTTTCCGCCGCATACCTCATCGAGCCGTGCCCAGAAGCGAGGGCTGTGGTTCATCTCGACGAGGTGTGTCAGCTCGTGTTGCAAAACGTAGTCCTGCAAATGGTGGGGAAGGAGTATGAGGTAGAGGGAGAGGTTGATGTTGCCTTTCGAACTACAGCTTCCCCAGCGACCTTTTGCGGAGGAGACTCTGACGTTGTTGACGCCGAGGCCTCGCTCTTTAGCCATGTTGAGGAGCCGCGGCACAAGTCTTTCCTTGACGCGTTTGCGTGCGAAGGCTTCCAGAGCTTGCGTAATCCAGGCTTGAATGCTGTTGTCCGCCAGAATCTCTGCTGATTCATAGTAGCAGACAACGCCCGTTTCGTCCATCTCAGCCCTGACAAACGACACATCTTTCTGCTCGAACCTCAATGGGAAGTCTTCTGCATCGATGCGGGTATCGGGCGTGTAGAGTGGATGCAGCCTCACAGTTTCACTTTCTTCTTAGCCGCCTTCGATTCATTCTGCAGGCGGTCGAGGGCTGTCACGACGTATGTGTACTTCGTCTCGCCACCTTGATATGGGAGGGGCAATATGGTGGATTTCGTGAAGCACAGTATTTTCGTTGCGTCGTTAAGGTTGACTTTCTCGCCAGGCCCGAAGCGATAGACGACGTATTGCTGAGCTTTGTCCATCTCGCCTTTCGCCTTGGGAGCCGTCCAGAACAGCATCGGTCCGTCTTCCGTCCAGATGACAGCTGCCTTGCGAGGCTTTCCGGGAGCCTTTCCATCTATCCATGGCATCCTGGGTTGCAGGGCGGGCGTGCTGTGGTAAACTTGTCGCAAGACCTCCTGATAGTTGCCCGGATTCTCGCAGACTGCTGCGGCGTACCACTGGCAACTGCCATAGATGCCTGGCAGGGCACGTTGCAGCTGGTACTTGCGATTCATCTGATGTTGGCTGGCATCATAGGGGTCGGAGGCTTTCACTGTGCGGTTCACGTCCTGCCCGATGTATAGAGGACGCTGTCCTGCGTTGGCGCTCCACCAACGGATGCATGTCTCGTAGTCGGCTGCTTTGTTGCCAATCTCCCAATATATCTGCGGGATGTTGTAGTCCACCCAGCCTTGACGGACCCATTCCAATACGTCGGCATAGAGGTCGTCGTAGTTTTGCAGGCCGTTCGTGGCACTGCCATTGGGGTCGTTCCGCTGGTTGCGATAGATGCCGAAGGGTGATACGCCGAACTTTACCCACGGCTTCACTTGGCGTATCTGCTGGCACATCTGCTGCATGAACTTATTTACGTTCTGCCTTCGCCAGTCGCCGCGGTTCATGCCTCCCCCGTATGTGTTATAGGATGCATCGTCGGGGATGGCAACGCCTGCAACGGGGTAGGGGTAGAAGTAGTCGTCCACATGAATGCCGTCGACGTCGTATCTGCGCACGATGTCGCAGGTGACCTGGCAGATGTAGTCGCGGTTCTCGGGGATTCCAGGGTCGAAGAGGAACAGTCCGTCGTAGCTGAAGAAGCGTTCGGGATGGCGTGAGTACTCGTGGTTGGATGCCAGAGCCGTCGTTCCCTTTGTCTTGGCTCGGTAGGGATTAATCCATGCATGGAGTTCCATACCACGGGCGTGGCACTGTCCTATCATCCATTCCAGGGGGTCCCAATATGGGTCGGGCGGTAGTCCCTGGCGGCCGGTCAGGTAGCGGCTCCATGGCTCTAACTGGCTTTGATAGAGGGCATCGCCCTCGACACGTACTTGGAAGAAGATGGCGTTTATGCCATCCTTCTGCAGGTCGTCAAGCTGACTTGTCAGCATCGACTGCATATTGTCGCGACCCAGGTTCTGAAACTGTCCGTTGACGGCCTGAATCCAGGCTCCACGGAACTCTCTTTTGGGATTCTCTCCCATCATTGTGGCTGCCAGCGTGAGCAGCAGAATTAGTAGTTTAGTCCTCATAATGCTGCAAAGTTACTAAATTTTCCCGATATATCATCAATGGTGACCATTCTTTTTCATCCTTCTTTGTGATTAATTCAATTACCCCGATTCGGCCGTCGGACGGTGGCAATGTTGTTTCCGAGTCCTTTTGCCTTTCGTCAATCTCGTGGGAGAATAGTGAAAAATACTTTACAAAATGATGCGACGGACTATGGGGCATTTGCCGGTTCAATGTGGCGAAGTTATCAACGCAATACATTGTGTTTGCCAATGAACTATATTGCGTCGGCAATTTCAGGCTATTGTGTTGACCAACGCACTACGCTGAATTTTGCGACTTATTATGATGAATTTGTCTGCTAACTGCGATGAGATTGTACTTTCTTTGCATTGAGGCAAAAAAGGCACCTTTGTAAGTCGCTGATTGTCAAGTAGGATTCGATTTAAGCCATTTTCTTGCGTTTTAGGTAGAAAAGTGCCGCGAGCGCAAAAATAAGCCGCCAGAACGCGTCTGCGAGGATAAAATCTTTACAAATCTGTCACTCTGAGTCCGTTTCGGCGCCGTAATCCGATTCATGTTCCTTGCAGACAAATGCTGTGTTTTGCCTCGTTTTCTGGCAAACATCACTGTATTTCTGCCAAAATTCCTCTTTAGTTTTCCTGTTTCCGCAAAATTTCGTATCTTTGCAGGATAATTGCTTCAACATGAAGAACAGCATACAGATAAAGGGCGCGAGGGTGAATAACCTCAAGAACGTAAGCGTCGAGATTCCCCGGGGCAAGCTGGTGGTGATCACGGGGCTTAGTGGCAGCGGCAAGAGCAGCCTTGCCTTCGACACCCTGTATGCCGAAGGACAACGCCGCTATGTGGAGAGTCTGAGCGCATACGCACGTCAGTTCCTCGGCAGGATGAACAAGCCGGAGTGCGACTACATCAAGGGTATTCCGCCCGCCATTGCCATCGAACAGAAGGTGACAAGCCGTAATCCTCGAAGCACGGTTGGTACCAGTACGGAAATCTACGAGTATCTCCGTCTGCTCTTTGCCCGCATAGGTCGCACGTTTTCACCTGTCAGCGGAGCAGAGGTAAAGCGCCACACCACCGAAGATGCCGTTGCCCTGATGCTCTCGAAACCAGAGGGCACCAAGCTCATGGTGATGTGTCCCATCCATCTCCCCGAGGGAAGAACGCTGGAGCAACAGCTCGAGATGTATCGCAAAAGCGGCTTCGCAAGGCTACTCGTCGAGGGAGAAGTGATGAGGATCGAGGATTATCAGTCGGCTTCGCACGACAGCGCTCCCCAAGGGGGCGAGCAGGGTGGGGGCTTTTATCTGGTTGTAGACCGCCTTTCCTCAGCCAGCGACCGCGACACGATAGCCCGACTCGTCGATTCCTGCGAGACTGCTTTCTACGAGGGACACGGCGAGGCCGTCCTCCAATTCCTTCCCGATGGCGAAAGTCACGTATTGAGTACCCGCTTCGAGGCAGACGGAATCACCTTCGAGGAACCTTCCGACAAGCTTTTTGCCTTCAATTCTCCGATGGGAGCCTGCCCTGAGTGCGAAGGCTTCGGCAAGGTCATCGGCATAGACGAGCAGATGGTCATCCCGAACACTGCCTTGAGCATCTACGACGGAGCAGTGGTCTGCTGGCGAGGCGAGAAGATGAGCGAGTGGAAGGATTGGTTTATCCGTTGCAACTCCGAACGCGGCTTCCCCATCTTCAAGCCATATTTCGAACTGACGCAGGACGAGAAAGACTGGCTCTGGCACGGTTGCCCCACGCTTCCCGAGATGAAGACCGAGACGCTGGGAGGTAAGGAAGTCCCCGTGCCGACTGCATGGAAGATTCTGCCCGAAGAGAGAGAATGGGGACTGCTTTCAGTCGATGCATTCTTCGAATACTTGCGCCAGGGGCAATATAAGATACAGAATCGCGTGATGCTGGCAAGGTATCGAGGCAAGACGACGTGTCCGAAGTGCCACGGAACAAGGCTCCGGCCGGAAGCGAACTACGTGAAAGTGGGCGGCAAAAGCATCACCGAGCTCGTGAGCATCTCGATAAGCGAGCTGCTTCCATGGATAGAAAGCCTCAAGCTCACTGAACACGAGGAGAGAATCGCCAAGAGAATCCTGACGGAGATACGTAATCGCTTGCAATATCTCACTGATGTCGGCTTGGGCTATCTCACCTTAAATCGCCCGTCGAACAGTCTTTCGGGCGGTGAAAGCCAACGCATCAACCTCGCCACCTCGCTGGGAAGTGGCCTGGTGGGAAGCCTCTACATCCTCGACGAACCCAGCATCGGCCTCCACAGCCGCGACACAGAACGGCTCATCAAAGTGCTGAAGCAGCTTCGCGACTTAGGCAATACGGTGGTTGTCGTCGAGCATGATGAGGAAATCATACGTGCTGCCGATTGGCTCATCGACATAGGTCCCGAGGCAGGTCGCTTGGGAGGAGAGGTCATTTATAACGGCCCCTCTGATGGTATCTCCAGTGTCGGCGATGCTTCCCATACGCTTCGCTTCCTCACTGGCGCTGAGAGGATTCCCCTTCCCGACAGCCGTCGCAGGTCGAACAGCTACATCGAAGTGAAGGGGGCACGCGCAAACAACCTGAAGGGCATCGACGTACGTTTCCCGCTCGGACTGATGACGTGCGTCACCGGAGTGAGTGGAAGCGGCAAGAGCAGCCTGGTGCGCGACATCTTTTATAATGCGATGAAGCGTCAGTTCGATGAGGTGGCCGACCGTCCCGGCGAGTTCCTCGGGCTGGAGGGCGACATGAAAATGGTCAGCGCCATAGAATTCGTCGACCAGAATCCCATAGGAAAGAGTACGCGCTCTAACCCTGTCACCTACGTCAAGGCATGGGACGAGATACGGAAACTCTTTGCATCTCAGGCACTTTCCCAGCAGATGGGCTTCACGCCTGCATACTTCAGCTTCAACACCGACGGCGGACGTTGCGAGGAATGCAAGGGAGAAGGGACCGTCACTATAGAGATGCAGTTCATGGCCGACCTTGTTCTGCCCTGCGAAAGCTGCCAAGGCCAGCGTTTTAAAGCAGAGATACTCGACGTACGCTTCCATGGGAAAAATGTATGCGACGTGCTCGACATGACCATCAATCAGGCCATCGAGTTCTTCTCGGAGTATAAGGAGAAGCGCATCGTCTCGTTGCTCAAGCCCCTGCAAGACGTCGGGCTGGGCTACATCAAGCTTGGGCAGTCGTCGTCCACCCTGTCGGGAGGCGAGAACCAACGCGTCAAGCTGGCCTACTACTTAGGTATGGAGAAGTCGAAGCCCACGATATTCATCTTCGACGAACCTACCACGGGACTCCATTTCCATGATATCCACAAGTTGCTCGATGCGTTCAGTGCCCTCATTTCACGAGGCCACACGATTATCATCATAGAACATAACCTCGAGGTCATCAAGAGTGCCGACTACGTCATTGACCTTGGCCCGGAAGGCGGCGACGCTGGCGGCAACCTCCTTGCCTGCGGAACTCCGGAACAAGTGGCTAAGTGCAAGGACAGCTTCACTGCTCAGTTCCTCAAGGAGAAGCTGAAAGCTCAGCCGAACGGAAAGGGGAAGAAATAAAGCCTTCTCTCGGGATGTTTCCTACAGCTCCAGCGCAGGGCTCTCGTTGCCATAGCGGTCGAGGGCAGTGACGGCGAGATGATAGTTGTGGTAATACGCGCCAAGCAGGCTGTAGACATAGCTCGAGTCGTAGGTCACCCTGACAATGTTTCGCGGATTACTCGTGTCGACCGGCAGCTTCCGACTGGCGTAGACGACGAACCTGCAACCTTCCGTCTCCGTCTTCCACTCGATCCTCTCGTTGACGCCTCCTATTCTTTCACGCGACAGGAGCTGAGGCTTCTGTGGCTTTGACGCGCTCTGCCAGGTCATTGGAGGCAATAAGGCAGGGTAGGGGTAGAAAGACATCTGCAGGTAGTCATAGATGCCCTTGGTGTTGTCTGTCAGGAACTGGCTGCGGAAATATGCCTGCCCGCCCAGCCCCATCTGCCTGAGGTAGCAGAGTTCACGCTGTATGATGCCCCAGTCCCAGTCCTTCTCTTTGGGATGCAGGAAGTAGATGCCGAGCCCGGGAGCAACCGTCCGGCCATAGTCATGCTCTTGCCAGTCGACGGCAAACGGGTAGAAATGGTCGCCCTGAAAGTACATCATCGGCAGAAGCATGTCCATGATGCCCTCGCGAAGCCAGCCTTGTGCGTCCTGATATACTGTTCCGAGAGCCGACCACCCCTTTGCCGAGTAGCGACTTAAGTCATCATACTTGCCGACGGGAGAGCAGCTCATTCGTACCCATGGCTTGATGTCTTTTACGGCTTCATAGGCGTCGCGTACCATCTTCGTGATATTGCCTTCCCGCCACGACCGCTTGCTCTGGCCCTTCCCATACTTCCTAAAGGTGGCCGCGTCGGCAAAAGACTCGGCATTCTCCGGGTAGCGAATGTAGTCGAAATGTATGCCGTCAATGTCATAATTGCTCACAATCTCCCTGCATAGCCTTGTCAGGTATGTGGATGCCTCTGGTATACCTGGGTCGAGATAGTATTGATCGCCGTGCTTCTTCAGTAGCTCGGGATGTGTCTTGAGCAGACATCTCTTGCCCATCTTCTTGGCATTCTCGACCTTGAAGGCAGGGACGGTGACTATCCAGGCATGAAGTTCCATCCCGCGTTTGTGGGTTTCTTCGATGGCAAAGGCAAGGGGGTCGTAGCCCGGGTCGCGGTCAAATGTGCCGGTCAGGCAGACATCCCATGGCTCTATACTGCTCGGATAGATGACCGAGCCACGTATCCTCGTCTGCAGGATTACGGTGTTGATGTGGCAGGCTTGTAACTGGTCGAGCAACTGGCAGAGCTCTTCCTTCTGAATCTCCCTGTTTGTCGCATTCGTTGCTTTCGTCTTCGGCCAGTCCAACCCCATAATAGTCGTCAGCCATACTGCTCTGACTTCATGCTTGGGAGCAGTGGGAGTATAGAGATAAAGCGGTTCGCCGTCGTCATTTCCCGATGGAAGAGCGGCCGTTTTCGGCAGGAAATCGCTCTTCTTGTGCAGTCCCTGAGCCTCGCAAATCGTGACGAAAAGAGAGGAAACAAGGCATATAATAATAAATAATGTGTGTTTCATTCCACAAAGATACGAAAAATAATTGAACATTGCACATTTTTTCGTAACTTTGTAGCGTCAAAGAAACACATCACATCATTCATAGCACATAAGCACATCACATCACACATCCCAATATGGTCACATTCTGTATAGCTTTGGCTCTCCTCGTACTTGGATATTTCATCTATGGAACATTCGTGGAAAAGGTGTTCGGCGTTGACCCTCATCGCGTGACGCCTTGCTACACGAAGCAGGACGGAGCCGACTTTATCCCGATGCCAACGTGGAAAGTATACACGGTCCAGTTCCTCAATATAGCAGGAACGGGGCCGATTTTCGGGGCAATGATGGGATTCCTTTACGGCCCTGCTGCATTCTTGTGGATAGTGTTCGGCTGCATTCTGGGCGGTGCCATGCACGATTATATGGCTGGCATGATAAGCATCAGACGTGACGGCATGGGATTGCCCGAGATAATAGGCGACGAACTTGGCAGCGTCTGCCGTCTGATAATGCGTGTCGTGACGCTCGTGCTGATGATATGCGTCGGCGCATCGTTCGTGCTGATACCGGCAGGACTGATGGATCAGCTCACGCTCAGGCTGTTCGACGTAGCCGACACCAATCTCATCTGGACGGTTCTCATCCTCATCTTCTACCTCGCCGTTACGGTCTTCTCCATCAATAAAGTCATTGGCACCATCTATCCCATCTTCGGTGCGGCACTGCTCATCATGGCAGTTCTCATCGGTTTCGGCATCTTTACTCATGAAGGCAATATCCCCGGCATCGCCGAAGCATTCAGCGACCATTACCCTGTCAGCTACACACCTTTGTTCCCCGGTCTCTTCATTACAATAGCCTGCGGAGCGGTGAGCGGCTTCCATGCCACGCAAAGCCCGATGATGGCACGCTGCATCAAGAACGAGAAGTATGGCCTGCGCTGCTTCTATGGGGCTATGGTGACGGAAGGCGTGGTTGCCCTCATCTGGGCTGCAGCCGCTATTAAGTTCGTTGATATGCTTGATATTGCAGGTGCAACGCCATACGAGAAGCTCTATAATGCCATGACTGCCTGCGGAACGGTGAAGATGAATCCTGGTCTGCTGGTAGAGCGTATGTGCAACGACTGGCTGGGCAATGCGGGACTGGTGCTTGCCGTGCTTGGCATCGTGGCAGCTCCGATGAGCACTGGCGGCAGTGCTTTCCGTGCAGCCCGCATGATTGTGGCCGACTTTAGCCATTACGACCAGAAGCCGCTCGCAAAGCGACTCCTGCTCACAGCCCCCTTGTTTGCCGTTGCCATCGCCATGCTGAACGTCAGCAGCTTCAAGGTGCTGTGGCTCTATGTCTCGTGGTTCAATCAGGTCCTCGCCACCTTCACTTTCTTCACCATCGCACATTTCCTGCGCCACAGGACAGATGGGAAGGGCATCTTGCCCAGGTCTTCTTGGCTGATAGCATACATCCCGGCAGTCTTCATGTGTGCCGTGAGCGCCTGCTTCATCTTGATAGACAAGGAAAATGGCTTTGGCATTGACACAACGATAGGTTATGCCATAGGAGGTGTCTTCACCTTCGTCGTTGCTCTCGGTTTCATGAGAAAGAACTTGAGCAGAAACAAGTAATGGTCAAACGTCTGTTCATTAAAGATGTACAATGGTCCGAAAGAATTAAAGGAATCGTCAAATAGAATATATAAAAAGTGATAACCTTTTCCGTTTCATTAGTTTGCCTGCTTCTTGGCTATTTGATTTATGGAGCAATTGTAGAACGAGTCATTCGTCCCAGCAGTACGGCTCCGATGCCTTGCTACACTAAGCGGGATGGAGTAGACTATCTGCCCATGCCGACGTGGAAAGTCTTCCTCATTCAGTTCCTCAATATTGCCGGCACAGGTCCCATCTTCGGTGCCATCATGGGTATACTCTTCGGACCAGCGGCATATCTATGGATAGTACTCGGCTGTATTTTTGCCGGTTCTGTCCACGACTATATGTGCGGCATGATATGTATTCGGCAGGGAGGCATATCGTTGCCAGAGATAATAGGCAACGAGTTGGGCAATACGATGCGTCTCGTGATCCGTATCGGCTCGTTAATCCTGCTGGTACTTGTCGGTGCAGTCTTCGTGACGACTCCTGCCGCTTTGCTCGACAACATGACACCCGACCGCGGTTGGTTCTTCTCGAGCAGTTTCTGGCTTGTTGTCATATTCCTATATTATATTCTTGCCACACTGCTTCCCATTGATAAACTCATCGGTCGTGTCTATCCCATCTTTGGTATGGCTTTGCTCTTGATGGCAATAGGTGTTTGCTGGGGAATCTTCACGAAAGAAGGGTGGATGCCAGAGATAACGGATGAACCTTTCGTCTCTCATCACCCGAAAGGGTTGCGAATCTTCCCGATGCTTTGCATCACGATAGCTTGCGGAGCTATCAGTGGCTTCCACGGAACGCAGAGTCCACTCATGGCTCGGTGCTTGACAAGCGAACGCCTCGGGCGTCCGGTCTTTTATGGAGCAATGATAGCAGAGGGCTTTGTGGCACTCATCTGGGCTGCAGCTGCCATCAAGTTCGCCAGCGCTTTGCCGGGAGAGGAGGGGGCCACAGCCTACGAGAAACTTGCAGCCATGGGCAATCCTGCCGTTGTGGTAAAGAATATCAGCGTAGGATGGCTGGGAACGATAGGAGCAATCCTTGCCATTGTTGGCGTGGTGGCGGCACCCATCACGAGTGGAGACACAGCATTCCGAAGCGCACGTCTCATTGCTGCTGACTTCTTGAACATCAGCCAGAAGAGTGTCAAGCATCGCCTTTTGCTTTGCCTTCCTTTCTTTGCTGCCACGACGGGACTGTTCTTCGTCGACTTCACCGTGCTATGGCGTTACTTTGCATGGACGAATCAGACGCTTGCCTGCTTCATGCTTTGGGCGTCTGCCGTATGGCTTGCGAGGAGAGGATATAATCCTTGGCCTGCCTACTTCCCGGCTCTCTTCATGGCTGTCGTCACTACCAGCTACATCGTTATTGCTCCCGAAGGACTCGGTCTGCCATTCCCCATAGGCCTTGCAGCAGGCGTAGTACTGATGTCCTTGCAGGGATACCACTTCGTGAAATACATATATAAAAACCCAAAATAAACTATTATCTATTATCGCTATGAAAAAGATCGTATTAGCGCTGCTTCTTGCAGCATTTTCAATCGGAGCTTCGGCTCAGTTCGAACAGGGAACCAAGTATGTGAGTGCCTCAATGACAGGCTTTGGACTAGGCTATAGCAAGAACACGGACTTCTTTATTGGCCTAAATGTCAACTCTGGTTATTTCATCGTCGACAATTGGATGCTGTTCGGTGAATTTGGATGGGAGCACCAGGACGGCAATAGCTGTGTCGATATGGGCGTAGGAACCCGCTACTATTTGCGTCAGAATGGGCTCTACTTCAGCGGAGCACTGAAGTACAAGCATGTGCCCTCCAACATCAACAATGTCTATCTGTCCCCCGAAGTGGGCTATTGTTTCTATCTGAACGATCACGTAAGCATCGAGCCGGCTCTCTATCTTGATATGAGTCTCAATCATTTCAAGGACTTTACGAAAGTAGGCTTGAAGGTAGGCTTCGGCTATTACTTCTAAAGGACCCACGTACCTCGTTACGCCCAGCTGATACAGGCTGGGCGAACGGGGGGACGGGCACTCTATAGATAATCGATTTACGCTCTATAGAGAAATGTCGCCTTCCTTGTGATGCCAGTCCGCGGCATCTCGGGCCTATAACTGGCAAAGGGTGTATGATTAGCGAATGAAGCTGGTGAACTTACGTCCTTCGTGGTGAGGCCTTTGTGCGGTGCCGGTAGCGAATTGGCGAAGGGTGTATGCCATGTTGTCCGCCAATACGCGCATGGTCTGCATTCCTTCTTCGTCTTTTTCCACTTCTCCCTCTGCCCGTCCGTAGGCGATGTTCCAGTATTGTGAGCTTATCAAAGGCATGTGAAGGAGCTGGAACGCCATCTGCAAGGTCTGGAGCGATGCGGTTGCACCGCCTCTTCGACATACGGTGACGGCTGCTGCCGGCTTGCCATTGAACACGCCACCCATGGCGTAGGCCAAACGTTGCAGTGCTGCAACCACCTGACCTGCAGGCATTCCGTAGTAAACAGGCGAGCCGACGATGAAGCCGTCGCAGGTCTTCATCTTCTCTGCGATAAGGTTGACGGGGTCGTCGTCGAAGACACATCTGCCTTTGCCTCCTGCACATCCACCGCAGTCGGCACAGCCATGCACGTTGCCGTTGCCGAGCTGGACGATTTCGCTTCCTATGCCGTTACGTTCCAACTGCTGTGCAATCTCCTTGAGAAGTGTGAAGGTGTTGCCTTTGCGCCTGGGACTTCCGTTGAGCAACAATACCTTCAGTGGGCGTTCGGGGCTGTCTTCAGAGGCTGCTTTCGCTGCAATTTGTTCTGTACTTGCCAAGCCTAATGCGGCTGTTGCGGCAGCAGTGCCCATTCCCTTTATTGCCTTACGGCGTGTGATAAGTGTTGACATTCTGTTAGTTTGGCGAATGAATGAAATTGACCATTGACCATTCGGCTTTGCCCAAAGAAGAAAGGCAAAGGATATGGTCAATGGTCAATGGTTAATGGTCAACGAAGATCGTTTAGTTGTTCTCCGGACGGAGCTTGCGAACGGTCTCTGCCGTGCGCCACATCTCGCTGTCGTGCAGAGCAGCCAGTTCCTTCTCGAGTCCTACGCGATAGTCGGGCTTCGAGTTGGCGTCGATGCTGATCTGAGCTTCGTTGCCGCACTTTACACTTGCATAGAGCTGTTCTACGACGGCTTAATGGCATCGTGGAAACGGGGGAACCAGTCGAGAGCGCCGCGCTGTGCTGTAGTAGAGCAGTTGGCGTACATCCAGTCCATACCCTTCTGTGCGAAGAGAGGCATGAGGCTCTGTGTGAGCTCCTCGACGGTCTCGTTGAATGCCTCGGAAGGTGTGTGTCCGTTCTCGCGGAGCACTTCGTACTGAGCCAGGAGCAAGCCCTGGATGGCACCCATCAGAGAGCCGCGTTCGCCAGTGAGGTCGCTGGTGGCTTCACGCTGGAAGGTGGTCTCGAAGAGATAACCTGAGCCGATACCGATGCCGAGGGCGAGTGTACGATCCAGAGCCTTGCCCGTTGCGTCGTTGTAAACTGCATAAGAGCTGTTCAGGCCGCGACCTTCGAGGAACATGGTGCGCAGGCTTGTGCCGCTACCCTTCGGGGCAACCATGATGACGTCGATGTCCTTAGAGGGCACGCAGCCTGTGCGGTCGCTCCATGTGATAGCGAAGCCGTGAGAGAAGTAGAGTGCCTTGCCGGGTGTGAGGTACTTCTGCAGAGTGGGCCATACGCTCATTACTGCTGCGTCTGAAAGCAGGCACATGATGATGGTGCCCTTGTCGGCAGCCTCTTCGATGGAGAAGAGTGTCTCGCCCGGAACCCATCCGTCGCCGATGGCCTTCTCGAAGGTCTTGCCTTGGCGCTGGCCAACGATGACGTTGAAGCCATTGTCGCGCAGGTTGCAAGCCTGGCCGGGACCTTGTACGCCGTAACCGATGACGGCAATCGTCTCGTCCTTCAGAATCTCACGTGCTTTCTCCAGGGGGAACTCTTCGCGTGTCATAACCTCTTCGATGACACCGCCAAAATTCATTTTTGCCATAGTCTTGTAGATTTATTGTTGTTGAAATTGTACTTTCTTTTTGTCGAGTTATCTATTAAATCGCGTGCAAAGATACAACAAAAAATTGAAAGTCCGTTGCTTTTTGCCTAAAAATATACTCCCAAGTGCTGGTGCGGATGATGCAGCCCCTGATTATCGTGTATACTTCCTCAGTATGAAATTCGGTTCATAGCGGCCGCCGTGAACATTTTCGGCGTGCGCTACGGATATTTTCGGCGTGCGCCACGAACATTTTCGGCGGCCGCCAAAAATACACGAGGCACGTTAAGTTTCCCTACGAGGCAGGTTGAAACGCCCGTCGAAGCACGTTATGTTGCCAGACTTGACGTACTATGTTTGCAGGTCCGCCGTGTTAAGTTCTTGCTCTTCACGGGCTGGATACTTTCGATGAAACCAATATAATCCGCAGGCCAGAACAAGGAGGCTTGCGATGAGGGCTGCTGCTTGGGGGATGTTGCCCATTCCTTTTATGGCTTCATCGACGCTATCGGGCAAGAGGCATGCGTTAGCGTTGTTCGCGACATGAACCACGATGCCCGGTATCAAACTCTTTGTCCGCCAGCACAGCCAGCCAAGCATTATGCCATAAATTGTGCTGAAAACCAGTTGGTTGGGGTCCATGTGAATTGCCCCAAAGATGAACGCCTGTATCAGTATGCAGAAAAAAGGCTTGCGGGGCATCATCTTCAACAGCGCTGCGAGGATGGCACCTCGGCAAAGCAGTTCTTCGGCGATGGGCCCCGTGACGATTGTGTCGAAGGTGCCTATCACACCGCCTGTCATGTTGTCGAACTCATCGTCCGACAGGCCGCTTGGAATGTCGATGATGCCCATCAGGAAGTTCTCGGGAAGGAACCAGCCGATGAACAGCACCACGCTCATCAGAATGACCATCCAGATGTCGCTCTGCTTGATACGGCCTAACTTGAGGCTCGCCCAACGCCTCCATAGAAAGCAGGCAATGACAAGCACGAAGCCCAGCATTATGCCCGTTGTCATGAAGGGCGTTTCCCAGATATCGTCGGAGGTCATCGAGCCGCCTTGCTGCCTGTCTCTCAATAATTCGCATATAACGATAATGGATGCTGGCAATACCACAAGCACCCCAAAGACAATAAGGTACTTGATGATGTTGGTAATCTCTCTCTTCATAATGGTGTGTGAAGCTTTATCTCTTGAAGCATACTTTTGCCTGACATACTATTTCGCTCTCGTTCTTGCGGACTTCGATGTCAGTCTCCATGTCGTTGACCGGCTGTATGTAGAAGCTGAGGCGGTCGCCAAGATAGGACTCTGCCTTGTAGGCTATCTCGAACCTTCTGATGCCTCCTTGCTCGAAGCGTTCGCGAGGGAAGAGGTCGAGGATGTGTTCGATGTACTTGATGCTGTTGATGTGACCGTTGATGTCAACGTCGCTGTAGTAGGTATCGATGGTGCGCACAAGCTGTGGCTCACGGAAACGGAAGCGACCATGTCCCTCGATGGGGCAGACGTTCTCCTCTTCCGGCACGACATATCGGAGGATGTCGCCGTCGTAGAGCGTCAGCAAGTCGCATGGCTTACGCGTCTCCAGGTCAATCATCGCCCATACACTTCTGGCGTATCCCAGAGGCTTGCCCTCAGCATTGTGGATGGAAAAGTTACGGTTAGTGAAGAGCTTCATCACGCTCTCCACCCACGTCCTCACTTCACAATGCTCGTACTGCCGAGGCATCTCGTTCATCTCGATGCTGAGCCGCGACAGCACCCATGTGTGCTGCGTCTCATTGAGAGCACCGATTCCCCAGCCGCGCTTCTGCGAGTGATTGCCTGCCGCATTCAGCAAGTGATTGCCCAGGACACCAAGGAAGATGCGCCCTGTGAAGTCTACGTGGAAAGGCTCAACGAAGAAAGGATGGGAGTCGATGCGTTCCATGAGCTAAGAATTGTTGTGTTCTTCCTCACGCTTTGCGATATAGGCATCAAGGCGTTCGATGCATGACTTAGTGACGGCGATGCGGCCAGTGCGGACGAACTGCAGGACGCAGCCAAGGGCATCGAGCTGCGTGAAGAGCTCAATCACGTCTTTTGTAATGCCCGTGTTCTCCACGATGGTGTAGGTTGGGTTGACCTCTACGATGCGTGCATCGAAACGACGCACGATGCAGGAGATGTTCTTGTCAGCAAGAACCATCGGCGTGGAGAGCTTCAGCAACGAAGTCTCGAGGATGAATATCTCGTCGTCCACAAAACAGTTAGCCTGCAATACATCAACCTTCTTCTCAATTTGCTTGGTCAGCATCTCTGCCATCTCCTGCTTGCAGTAACAAGTGATTGTGTACTTGTGGACGCCTGGAGTGGAGGAGGCACATACATTGAGGCTCTCGATGTTGACTTGCCGACGGGTAAAGACAGCGGTTATCTGATTGAGGATACCTGCAAAGTTCTCAGAATAAACAATGAGCGTGTAGAGCGTCAGTCCGTCGTGACTGAGCAAGGCACCTTCTCTGCCAGCCACGGCAGGTCGCGCCACAGCGTTGCGCTTGAAGGTTTCCTTCTGACTCCCCTGTGCAGAGTCCTGTGCAAGAGTAGCCAGACGCTGCCGTGTCAGGTTCTTCTCGAAGCTGTCGCGTTCGATGGCAGCAGCAGCAAACACTGCATCATTGAAGCCTTGTATCTTTGAGGCCTGCTCCTGTTCGTCGCACTTGCCGCAGGTATTGCAGTCGCCACACTCGGCGGCACCGTATTTCTTTTCTTCTTCTTCCATAACTTTATTTTACTTCGAGTAGCATCTCATCTACGTTAGCTCCCGGCGGAGTCATCGGCAGGACATTGTCTTCTTCCTTCACTGCGCATTGCAAGATGTAAGGGCCTTCGGTCTCGAGCATCACGCGAATGGCAGCATCGAGGTCCTTTCTGTCGATCACCGTCTTGCACGGAATGTTGTATCCAGCCGCTATCTTCTCATAGTCGGGATTGACCATCGGCGTGAACGAATAGCGTTTATTGAAGAACATATACTGCCACTGGCGCACATTGCCAAGGAAGTTGTTGTTCAGAAGTATCATCTTCACGGGGATGTGATTCTCCATGATTGTGCCGAGTTCCTGTATGGTCATCTGGAAACCTCCGTCGCCGCAGAACATACAAACCGTCCTTTCCGGAGCTCCGTAACAGGCTCCCATGGCCGCTGGTATGCCGAAACCCATCGTTCCACAGCCGCCGCTGGTGACAACGGAACGTGGCTTGGTGAACTTGAAGTAGCGGCAGCCGAACATCTGGTTCTGCCCAACGTCTGTAACGAGAATGGCTTCGTTGTTCGCCGCCTCACTGACCTTGCGCACCACTTCGCCCATGAGGAGAGGACCTTCAGTGGGATTAAGTGCCGCATCAATCACTTTGTTATATTCCTTCTCTTCGTAAGGCTTGAAGCTCTCAATCCATGCCTTGTGAGCAGCTTTCTCCACGAGTTTCGTCACCTCAGGCAGCGTCTGCTTGCAGTTGCCGAGTACGGAAAGCGTCGGCTTGACGTTCTTGCCAAGCTCAGAAGGGTCTATTTCGAAGTGTATGACCTTTGCCTGTCTTGCGTATGTCTTCAGATTGCCCGTCACGCGGTCGTCGAAACGCATACCTACTGCTATGAGCAAGTCACACTGGTTGGTCATGACGTTTGGTGCAAGGTTGCCGTGCATGCCGAGCATACCCATGTTGAGCGGATGGTCTGAAGGCGTGGCAGAAAGGCCAAGTATTGTCGAGGCGAAAGGTATCTGGGCTTTCTCGCAAAGGTCAAGCAATTCCTTGTTCGCTCCTGCAAGTTCTACACCTTGACCTACAAGCATGAAGGGCTTCACGCTTTCATTAATCATCCGAGCAGCTTCCTCGATAGAGCCTTCTTCCGGCTGAGGATAGGGATTGTAGCTACGGATGAAGTCAACTTTCTGTGGGGCGTATTCAATCATGGCCGTCTGTGCATTCTTCGCAAAGTCAAGCACTACGGGGCCGGGACGACCGCTTTTGGCGATGAAGAAGGCACGGGCAACGGCCCAGGGGATGTCTTCTGCTCGTCTAATCTGGTAGTTCCACTTCGTGATGGGCTGTGTCACGCCTACCACATCGACCTCCTGGAAAGCGTCCGTGCCAAGCATTGCCGCGCCTACCTGGCCGCAGATGACGACCATAGGCGTTGAGTCTATCATGGCATCGGCAACGCCGGTTATCGTGTTCATTGCTCCGGGACCGCTCGTAACGATGGCGCATCCCACCTTTCCACTGACGCGGGCATAGCCTTGGGCTGCATGGACTGCTGCCTGTTCGTGACGGACGAGGATGTGATGGAGTGTGTCGTAGAGGGCATCGTAGGTAGGCATGATGGCACCGCCCGGGTAGCCGAAGAGCACTTCCACTCCTTCATGTTCAAGGCTTCGCATCAAAGCCTCTGCACCGGTTATCTTTTCGTTTACCATAGTTAATCAATTATTCTGATTCCGCCCTTGTCGGCACTTGCCACTGATTGCGCATAGGCCCTCAGTGCCTTGCTGACGATTCTGTTGCGGCGCAGTGGCTGCTGCGGACGGGCTGCCAGTTCTTCGTCGCTGAGTTTTACGTTGATGCTTCTGGAAGGGATGTCGATGACGATGATGTCGCCGTCCTGTATCTTGCCTATGTTGCCTCCGCTTGCAGCCTCAGGGCTGATGTGGCCGATGCTGAGGCCGCTTGTGCCGCCGGAGAAGCGTCCGTCGGTAATGAGGGCGCATTCCTTGCCCAGGTGCATACTCTTTATATAAGATGTGGGATAGAGCATTTCCTGCATACCGGGACCTCCCTTGGGGCCTTCGTGTGTGATGACGACGCAATCGCCCTTCTTCACTTTGCCGCCAAGGATGCCTTCGCAAGCGTCCTCCTGTGAGTCGAACACGACGGCAGGCCCCTCGAAGTGCCACAGTTCGGTTGCAACACCAGCTGTCTTCACTACGCAGCCGTCTTGAGCGATGTTGCCGAAGAGGACAGCCATGCCACCGTCCTTCGTGTAGGCATGTTCGATGTCGCGGATGCAACCGTTCTCGCGGTCCGTGTCGAGAGAGTCCCATTCGGCCTCCTGCGATCCCATGACATTGCTGAACTTGCCGCCGGGGGCACTGCTATAGATGCGCTTTGCTTCGGGATGAATTGTTGGGCCGGTGATGCTGTATTTCGCGATGTCTTCTCCGAGGGTTGCGCCGTTGACGCGTTTGCAAGTGAGGTCGAGCAGATCGCCTTTGGCGAGTTCGCCGAGGATGCCGAGGATGCCGCCTGCGCGGTTCTCTTCCTGTATGCTGTACTTCTGCCAGTTTGGAGCAAGCTTGCAGAGGAACGGCACCTTGCGCGAAAGCGTGTCGATGTCCTTCATTTTGAAATCTACGCCGCCTTCCTGAGCCACTGCGAGCAGATGGAGCACGGTGTTTGTGCTTGCGCCCATGGCGATGTCGAGCGTCATGGCATTGAGGAAGGCCTGACGTGTGGCGATGCTTCTGGGGAGGACGCTGTCGTCTCCGTCTTCATAGTAGGCGAGTGCGTTCTTCACAATCAGCCTGGCTGCGTCTTTGAAGAGTTGGATGCGGTTCTTATGCGTAGCGAGGATGCTGCCGTTGCCTGGCAGGGAGAGTCCGATGGCCTCTGTCAGAGAGTTCATGGAGTTGGCGGTGAACATGCCGGAGCATGCACCGCACCCCGGACAGGCCATTTGCTCTACCTCGGCAAGCTCTGCATCGCTGACCGTAGGGTCACCGCCTTTGATCATGGCGGTTATGAGATCGGCGTTCTCTCCGTTCAGCTTGTGTGCCTCCATTGGTCCGCCGCTGACGAAGACGGCAGGTATGTTCAGACGCATAGCGGCCATGAGCATGCCGGGCGTCACCTTGTCGCAGTTGGAGATGCAGACCATGGCGTCGGCTTTATGGGCGTTGACCATGTACTCCACCGAGTCGGCGATGATGTCGCGGGAGGGTAGGGAGTAGAGCATACCGTCGTGTCCCATGGCGATACCGTCGTCGATGGCAATGGTGTTGAACTCAGCGGCATAGCATCCAAGCTTCTCTATTTCCTGTTTGACGACTTGACCTATCTCGTGGAGATGTGTATGTCCGGGGACGAACTGTGTAAAGGAGTTGACGATGGCAATGATGGGTTTGCCGAACTGCTCCCTCTTCATACCGTTAGCCACCCACAGGGCGCGAGCTCCTGCCATGCGGCGACCTTCGGTGCAGATTGCGCTTCTCAATTTATGTTTCATATGCTTTATATCTTTCTCGCGTACGCGAATTGGCTGCAAATTTAGCATAAATCTTTCTTTTGACCAACGAAACGACACATTATTATATAATATATGTGCAAAATGACTTTGCGGCTCCGTGTTTGGTCAGCAATAAGTTTGGCACAAAGAGGGCTCGATTGCGGCAGATGAATGTCTAACGTTCCAAAGTTTGTCTTTGGCTGTTGTCCTTCAATGGATTGATGCGATGCGTGTGGTCGCGATGCTTTGTGAGATTTATCCCGAACAGGTCATTAGACCATTTTTTCACTCTTTTTACACTTCTCCAGCCTTCCGCGTCAGCAGACATGGCATAGGGGGGTCTTTGAACATACATGTATGTGCAATTGAATATTCATGAACCTGCAATTGAATATACATGTATGTTCAAACAACCCATAGTAGTGGGGGGCAAGGAGCAAGGGACAAGAAGCAAAAGGCAAGGAGCGAGTGACGAAGTGCTCAGATGCGTTGCCCAAAGAGAGCTAATACCTTGGCAGGTATTCGGCGGAGGCGTCGGGTGGGGGAATGGTATAAGCTGTTGAACAGGTGCTTGCCTGCTATCTCATTTTGGTTTTTGCCCTGATTTCCTCCAGCAATATGTCTGCTGTTTTGTCGGAGATGGCGGTCTGGTAGCGGCAGTTACCCGTTGGCGACGGAGAGAAGAGGGTTTGGCCTTTCGAGGTAAAAGTGACAGTGCCTCTTTCAGACATCGGGAAGAGGTTGTCGCCCTCCACTGCTTGGATGACGGCCATGGGGTCCCACATTCGTTGGCCTGTGTTGCAG
>CAJOLC010000037.1 GCA_905235305.1 uncultured Bacteroidaceae bacterium
TTTCGATGACAAAAGTGTTACATTGACAGAATAGTAAAGAAGAATAAGACAGAAAATCAACGTTTTAGGAGGAAGGTTCACAAGCCTCTCTCTCCGCAACGATATAAGAGAGCTTAGCAAAGGTTCTCTTATTTTTTTATACCTTCTTGTGCCTGCTTGAGCCGTATTAGGGCTATATGAACAAGGAAACACGATTGAGATTATCAAGCCCGACGGTTCGTACTGGATGACACGCCTATTAGGCTCGAAGCCTGGCTGCGAGGCGTTTGCGGTACGCGTCGTTTGCGGCTGCGTGGATGGCAGGATATGCTATATCTTGCTCAGGAACTCTTTTGTGACGGCAAAGCTCTTGTCGGCCATCGTGTCCCAGAAGTTAAGGTACTGCTCGAAGTGGGCCGTCACGCCTGGGGTGTCACTGATGATGCGGAAGCTGAGGAATGGTATGTTCCAGAGGTGGCATACCTGTGCGATGGCGGCACTTTCCATATCGACTGCAAGACCTTGCGGGTATTTGTCCTTGATAACTTTCAGTTCGTCATGATTAGAAATGAACTGGTCGCCCGTACAGATCATGCCAGGCACGATGCGGACATCTGTCTTGAGAGCCGTTGCAAGCCCGACGAGCCGTTCGTCGCCCTTGAAGAGAGTGGGCAGACCTTGAACCTGTCCCGGGTCGTAATTGTCGCCGCAATAGACATCATGATAGCATACTTCCTTGCCTATGACGATATCCATCACATCGAGTCCCACATCAATACCACCGGCGACTCCTGTTGAGATGATATAGTCTGGGTGGCACTTCATGATGAGATTAGTGACGCCCGATGCCGCGTTTGTCTTTCCTATGCCGCATTGAAGCAGCACAACCTTATTATCTTCTCCTAAGAAGCCGGTCATGATTTCCTGTGGCCCGCTTTGTACCTTCTCTGTATCCTGCAACATTGCAGCCACATGGCGGTATTCCACATTCATTGCTGTGAGGACACCTATTGTCTTCTGCATACCTATTATTGATAAATTTCATGCAAAGATACGACTTTTATTCATCATTCTTCACTCATGATTGTGTCTTTTTTTGTAATTTTGCACGAGAATTATTGAATGCTGTCTGTAATCAATGGTCAATACGCTTAATGAAATATGGACTCTGCTCTGCGAGATGTCGCCCTACCTGCTGTTGGGCTTCCTGCTGGCAGGGCTGATGCATGAGTTCATTCCGGAGAGAGTCTATACGAAGTACCTTGGCGAGCGTTCGTTGAAGAGCGTGGTGCTGGCTGCGCTGTTTGGTGTTCCCCTACCCCTTTGCTCCTGCGGTGTCATCCCGACAGCTATGGGCATCCGCAAGGAAGGGGCGAGCAGGGGTGCCACCATCTCGTTCCTTATTGCCACGCCGCAGACTGGTGTAGACAGCATCATAGCGACCTATAGCCTCATGGGCTTGCCGTTTGCCATCATACGTCCTGTTGTGGCTTTACTGACGGCAATCTTCGGAGGAGCGCTTTGCAATGTGTTTGATAAGGAACGGAGAGATGCCTCGACGGTTGCTCCTGACGGAGGGAAGCCATGCTCCGCGAAGGGGTGCCATCGTCCTGAAGGGTTTGCGGAGGCTTCTCCTTGCCTCCCCGACACGCTTCTCCACAGGTTTCTGCGTGCATTATCCTATGCCTTTGGCGAGATGATGGAGGACATCGGCAAGTGGTTGGCTATTGGCCTTGTGGTGGCAGGCATCATAACGGCTGCCGTGCCCGACTCTTGGTTCAACGTCTTCCACGGCAACACGCTCTACAGCATCCTGTTCGTGTTGCTCTTCAGCATACCCATGTACCTCTGTGCAACGGGCAGCATCCCCATAGCACTTGCCCTGATGTTGAAGGGACTGACGCCTGGAGCGGCCCTTGTTTTGCTGATGGCCGGCCCTGCGAGCAATGCCGCGAGCATATTGGTGGTAGGTAAAGTGTTGGGCAAACGTACGATGCTTATCTACCTGACTTCTATTATCTTGGGAGCCATACTGTTCGGCTTCGGCATAGACTACCTGTTGCCTCGCGAGTGGTTCACGGCTCCTGTCAGTCACTATGCTGCATGCCACGAAGGAGGCATCGGCCTGTTCTCCTACATCTGCACGGCTCTCATGCTCTTCCTCCTTGCCAGGGCGCTCTGGCCTTGGCGGCATCATCACCACCATCACGAGGCTTTCTCCGCGGATGAAGCTGAAGGGGCTTGCACGATTTATCATGTGGAAGGCATGAACTGCAACCATTGTGCAGCCAATGTAGAGAGGGCCATTGCCGAGGTAACGGGCGTGGAGCATGTGGAAGTTTCACTCCACGACGGAACGGCAAGCATCATCGGTCGGCATACGGAGGACGATGTGCTGCGAGCCGTAGAGAGCATCGGTTTCCGGGCCAGCAAGGTTTCCGACTGACGGCAGCGTTATTTCGAACCCTAATCAGCGTGTCACGACACCCGTCGAGGCACGCTGATTTTCTTTCTCCAGGGTGCTGCATCGGAAGACATGGCACAATGGGTTGCTTGAACATACATGTATGTGCAATTGAATATACATGTATGTGCAATTGAATGTACATGTATGTTCAAGCAACCCATCATGATGAGATGGGAAAGAGGGAAAGGAGGAGAAGGCTAAAAAGGCGAAAGGATGAAAAGAGGAAACAGCGAAGAGGAGGAAGGGGAAAAGGGAGAAAAGGGTGGAAAGCAAGGATGGAGGAATGGAACAATGAGGGCACGATGGGTGAGAAAGAAGAAGCCTCCCCCGAGCCCTCCCGAAGGAAGCGCCTCATTCACGGGGCTTTGCTCCTCTCTTCAGGATGGCTCGGGGGAGGTTTCTCCTTGCTCCCCGACCCGTTACTTGACGGTTACGGTGCGCTTTTGTCCGTCGATGATGTAGACACCAGTCTTGGTTATGCGGTCGAGACGGATGCCGCTCAGGGTATAGATTACTGCGTCTTTCAGGTCAGCAAGCTGAGCGATTATGCCATCCTCGTCAGGATAGATGTTGACGATGGCTTTTGCCTCGACGTTGCTCCCATCGGTTGCCTTGGCGGTAATGGTGGCAGAGCCGGCCGACACAGCAGTGACGACGCCGTCGGCAACAGTGGCAACCGAGGCATCGGAGGTGAGCCATTCGAGCGTCTTGACGGTTGCCGTCTCGGGCAGAATAGTGACGGTCAGCGTGGAATCGTTGCCTGCAACCATATCTACACTGTTAGGCTCGAGCAGAATCGAGGCGATATAAGTCTTGGCAAGAGAGACTTCGTAGGAAGCATCATCCGGCAGGCAGACGATGCCATCGCCAGCGACGAAGCACTGATTCCTGATTTGATAGGTTCCTGCAACGAAATCCGTCGCTCCCTCCAGCGTAAAGGTAAGCGCCGTCCCGGTGGTCATCGAGAAGGCTTCATTGTCGGGCGCAAAGACGACAAGATGGGCACCGTCACTCTTCGGGAGGGCATAAGCCTGGTGGGGAGCAGCATTCACCTTCGCACCGAAAGCAAGGCTGCCCTCCTTTATCGACAGTCCCTCGGAGAGGACAATGTCGGCCTCGAAGGCAGTAGACGGCCTGCTCATGTTGAGCCATACCGTTATCTTGCGAGTGCCGCCAGCCTTGACGGTAGCATTACTCGAGTAGAGCGTCGCCGTGAGAGGCGTTGTGCCGATGGCAGTGCCGTCAAGGATGCAGCGAAGCGTCACGATGTCTGCCACATCGACCTTGCCATCGAGGTTCGTGTCGGCATTGGACACCTCGAATCCCTCAGGCGCTTCTCCAATCATATAGGCCGTCAGCCATTGCAGGTCAACCTCGTCCAGGACGTCATCACTATTGACATCACCGGCAATGTTGCTGATATTATAGTAGACATCATCATCGGACTTGAGGACAACCAGATGCGTTGCATCAAAGATGGGATAGGCATCCTCGCCCAACGTCTGATACCATACGGGACTCAGCGTCTTGCCATCATTGAGACGATAGCATAGCTTTCCGCCTGCCACGTCATCAGCACTGACACGATTGACCTGCGCGCCGAATGTGCTGTAGCAATTGTTGAGGGAAGCTCCGCCTCGATACAGGTCGTTGCGGTAGCTATAGCCAGTGACCGTGCCGATATTGTAACAGTTCTCGATGGTAGCATTCGTGCCAACCCAGCCGCTTATGGTAGCACTCTCGGCACTGCCCGCGATGTCCGCAGCATTGTAGCAGTCTGTGATGATAAACGTAGCCGTAGAGCCTTTGTTGCATCCGATGATGCCAGCGGCATTGACCCCCGTTGCCGTCACCTGAGCCTCGTTGCCCAGACACGACAGCTTCACACGTCCGGTGCCATTGGAACCACCGACCATGCCGACATAGTTGCTGCCGCTGATAGTGCAGGAAGCATCCAGGACGAGATTGCAAATATCGGTCCCTCCGCCAACCGCGCCGAAGAGTCCGGCGAACTCCCCGCCTGTCACATGCAGATTACTGATTCGATGCCCCTGTCCGTCGAAGTGTCCTCGGAACGGACGACTGGCATTGCCGATAGGCAGGAAGTCGGCATTGTAGCCTTCCATGTCAATGTCTGCCTCGAGGAAACCCTCGCTGTAGACAGCGCCACCCCGTACGGCTTGGCTGAACTCCACAAGCTGTTCGGGCGAAGAAATGTAGTAGGTAGAGTCAACATATGCAATGCCGCTGTCAATGCCGAAGTAGTCGTCAATCCATTGTAAGCGGGTCGGAATGTAATCCCGCAGCACATCTACCTCCGCCTCGTATGATCCGCGGGCAGTCACATTCATATGGACACGTTCGTTCAGGATGGGCCAACGAATAAAGTTGAGGCGTTGCGAAGCATCCATCTCGCGGGCCATACTGTCCACATATGCCAAGAGCGTCCTTTCGTCGAGCAATCCCTCCTTTCGACAGTCCTTCCATATCTGCCTCATCTGCGCCTCGGCAGCATTGTCGCTGAGCAGACGATTGACGAAAGACCTCATGTTGCCGGCAGCACTTCCGCCGCTTCTGAAGACCCAGTCGCTGCGATTTGACACAGGATAGATGCGGCTGTCGTTGTCAAAGGCAAGGTCGAAATCCCAGACAGGCGCAACATGAAACTGCGTCTCCTCACGGTCCTTGTACATATAAGTACTCCAATAGGTGTCCGTATTGCCCGAGAATTCACAGATAAGGAAATGTTTGAGGAAAGATTCTATGTCGAGATACTTGCGATAACCATTATCTGGATCAGTGTAGTTGGAAGCATAGACGGCAGACTCCATCAGGTTAAAGTAGTTCTGGATATAGCTGTGCTGCTGTGGAGTGATGTCATCATCGCCAGGATGTTTGATGGTGACAGGATTGCCGTGACTGCTGTTGAACCAGCTTTTCTCCTGGTATGCGTAGTTATCCACCTCGAGGAGATAGCCACCTGTCAGTTCGGGCTCCTCATTATCGTAAGGTGACATCTCCATGATTGGGACACGATTTCTGTCGGCGGTTATCTGGTCGCACAGTTGGTAGCAGCCTTTATACTCGCCGTTCATAATAACATCCACAGGCTGGCACCACGGCGTGTAGAGTGCATCCATACGTTTACTGACTTCGAAGGCCAGGCAATTACGCATAAGAGTCTTGTCGCCGTAGTTATTAATAAGAGTCCACTTCTTGGCCTTCGCCGGGCTTTCCATCGGAGAATCCTTAAGCATACGATGACTTTTGTCATCGGCGAACTTGATACGCCATGTCTTTTTAGGGAAGCCCCACGAGGCATTCCCACGTCCACGGATAGTGATTGGATACTCTTGGATGCGTTTTCCTCCGTCGTAAGTAATAGTGACGTTTGATGGCATCTCAGTGACTTTGTCCTGAGGGTCATAGCCTTCATAGGTGTGGATGCTTACGGTGGGAAGACTCGTCACCTGATACCAAACGGAATCATTGCCTTCGCCTTCATAGCCATAGAACTCCAGCTCTGCAATATTGCAACGTACATCGTTGGGACCGACATAACGTACATAGCGGAAGCCACGCGTGACGGGGACATCGGCGTAGAGCATTGTCCTGTTGACTCCGGCATCAGGAATGAGGAAGAGAGGCACGGCGTCGAGGAAATCCGCGCTGTTGCTTCCTTCAAAGACCCCGAGTTGTACGCGGGCAGGGTAGCCGTCGCGACAGCTCCAGCCCACTTTTGTGATGACATGGGCAGTGCCCAAGTCCAGTCCGACCCACGTACGTGAGCGGTCCATCGAGGCATAATATGTAGAGAAGTCACCGTCGAAGGCACAAGCCGGCGTGTTGACTGTCTCGCTCGAACGGTTCGTATTATAGTCGATGTTGGGCGAACCGATAGGTGTGCCGACGAGTTTCGTTGAGGCAGGCACCGCCTGTCCGAAGCAACAAAATGCCGTTGCCCACAGGAGGAATATGGTCGGAAGTCTTTTCATCATGATGTACATATTCAACTTACAAAGTTAGGTTTATTTGCTTATTGAGCAAATTAAATGTGACATTTTTATTTCATTTTGACAATTAAATGCGAATAAGCAACACTTACTGCACGAGAATTAACGGATAAAATGCTAACTTTGCAAGAGTAAACAATGATTACATGAAACACGTCATCATCATAATCCTCCTTTTCTTACTGCCGAACATATGGCTGATGGCACAAGGAGACTTGACACATGAAGTGGCTGCCGACACGGAACATTGGCCGGCTCCACTGGTCGACCCGACTTGGAAGCTGGAATATCTGCCCCATAACAATGCAAACCATAATGTCTATGTCTACAAAGACAAGCTTTATGATTCACTCTTCACACGCACCCTGGGCTGGAATGGAGGCGACGGAGTTCAAACGATAGCCTTGCCGGATGGTAATGTGTTCTGGAGCTTCAACGACAGCTTTTATGGCAGGGCGACTGGTCTCTCCACACGCATCCGCCAGTCATGCAACTTCCCCCGCAACAGCATAATGGTGCAGACGCCTGGTGAGGACGGGCTGCCCGGCACGGAAAACAGCAACTTCAAATGGCTGACAGATTGGGTGCAGCGAAGCAACTCCTCGGCAAGCGGATACTATCACGCCCGCACACATCTCCGCCACCCTAAGGGCGAGAAGACAGACGCCCAGATCAAGAACGGCGAAATCGACCAGACTTACCTCTACTGGGCTGGCGACGGGACTGTTGTCGACGGGCAGCTGCAGGTGCTTTGGGCCGGCGTCTACAACGGCACGTCGAACCTGATGCAAAGCGACAACAGGGCCCTTGCCATCTATTCGCTCGAGGGAACGCCCGGCAACTCTGCCTACCTCAAACTCATCAGCGTGGACCACAACTTCTTTGATAAAGACCCGATTGGCTACGGGAGTACACTCTGGGAGGACGAGGACGGGCACACCTACCTGTATGCTTGCTATCAGTTCAAGAAGAACCCTGACGACTTGTTGAACACGTCGTCGCCCGTAGTGGCACGAGCCGAGACGCACGACCTCCGCTCGCCATGGGAATACTACATTGCAGATGTCGACGGGGTTTTCCACTGGCAAAGCACCTACCCGACAGACGCCGAGGTGAGACGCTCTGCAATCAGCTCCAGGAGTGTCTCGACGGCATGGGTCTTCAAAGACGAAGAGTGGTACTACATGACGGCACAAGGCTTCCCCTTTGGAAAGCAAGTATACATCATGCGGAGCCGTAATCCCTGGGGACCTTTCGAGCAATGTCACCAACTCTGGACAATGCCGTTTGTGCTCGACAAGCTTGGAGTCAGGACATATCAGCACTTCTATATGCCGCATCTGCACCAAACGCTTTCAAGGGAAGGCGAACTGGTGTTCTCTACAAACACGGATTGTAAGGAATGGTCGGACAACTTCAACAGCAAGGGCTCAGCAGACTTCTACCGGCCTTACTTCTTCCGTATCTATAACTGGAAAGCTCTTTTCGACGAATGAAACACCTCAAGTATCTACTCTTCTGCACGCTTCTCACCTCCTGCTACAAGCTCATATCCACGTTCTCTCCAAACGAAGTTGCGCCCGGCCAGACATTTGAGGTAAGCTTTACCATCATAGATGATGGCTCTGATGTTCAGAACTTTGTGGAGGACTGGAGTTACGCCGGTGTGCGTGTGCCGAGAGGTTGGGTGGTGACCGTGCCGGAAGGTGCCCACCGACAATTCGCCGAGGACTGGGTTTACTACGAGGACGGCAGCAGGGTGGACTGCTCGCACGACATGGAGCCATGCGAGAAGCTGACTCAGTTCTACAATTCCGCCTGCCCGAAGACGGGTTACACCTGGTCGGGATTCCAGAGCACCACGAAGATTCCCAAGAACATCTCGGCTTGCTGGAGGAATGGTTGTGACAGCATTCGCGTCACGTTCCTCGTCACTGTCCCCGAGGATGTCAGGCCTGGTCGCTATACAATTGACTTCATGGGTGGCGACGAGGAAGACGATGCGGGCATTGAAAAGTACGCCAAGTACACGGATGCCAAGGACTCCCGACTCTTCCACGTCGGCACGGCCTCTGGTTCCTACGTGGACAACCGCAACGCATCTCTGGCCAGGACAGTCGTCGTGACCGACCCGACGGGCATTGCCTCGGCCTCGTCCGACGGGAGAAAAGAGGTGGAGACTCACTATAACCTTGCCGGACAGCCAGCATCACCAAAGGAAAAGGGCATCATCATAGGAAGCGGCAGAAAGGTCTTCCGGCGGTGAGGCAGCAGCCGCTCCGGCTCCCTTGTCTGCAAGCCTTGCCAAAGTTCACACGAGAAGTTTTCAGGCGCGACGCGTCCCGTTGACTGGAGGGACACGTCCCATTGGCTGGAGGGACACGTCCCGTTGGCTGAAGCGACGCGTCCCGTTCGCCCGCTTCACTCTTTCATTCCTTCATTCTCTCAATTCCCACTCCCGCACACGTTTGCCAGCAGGACATAGTCTTTGGCATTGACGATGCCGTCTTCATTGATGTCGGCAGCCCAGCGCACGGCAGAATCGTCGGGCAGGCTGACGATGATGAGCCGCAGGAGAGCCAAGTCCCGGCCGTCCACCTCGCCATCGTCGTTGATGTCTCCCCGCAGGTAACCCTGCTCTTCATATTCCGAGTCCTGGAGAGGCACGATTTCGCAGAAGTCGCACCACACGGGAGCCTCCCTGTACTTACCAATCGTCTCCCTGGGGACATGCAGAGTGCATTTCTGTTGGTCGGCAAGAGAGAACGCTCCGACTTCAGCGACGGGCGGTTCGGAGGCGAAACAATAGAGGTCGGTCAACGAAGGAAGATGCTGCATGGCAGTGCTCTGGATGGTGCGGATGCGGTGAGGCAGCACGAGAGACGTGAGCGAAGCGCAGCAGTAGAAAGTCATGTCATTGACCGACTCCTGGTGTCTGGGCAACGAAATGTGCTGTAAAGAAGTGCAGGCAGAGAAGGCTGCATTCGTGACGGTCAGCATGCCCTTAGGCATATTGACGCTTCGCAGAGCAGTGCAGCCCAGGAAGGCACAGGCGCTGACAGCAGTCACCGTGGGCGGCAACTGGACAGAAGTCAACTCGTCGCAACCCACAAAGGCATTGTCGCCTACAGAGGAGATGTTGTAGACCCTGCCATTATACGTAACCTGCTGCGGCACGACAATGTCGCCCGAATAGCAGGGCGTCGCACTGTCCAAGCCAGCATTCGTCACATAAGCAAAGCGAGGTCCGATGATGCTTATGTAGACACCGTCCACCACCAAGTCGTAGGCGTGGAGCAGGCTGCAGGAAAACAGCAGGAGATATGCAGTGAAGTGACGCATCAAAAGTCGTAGAACATTTCGTAGACAGCTTCGAGCTGCGGATACATCCAACGTGCCAGGCGCTCACCACCGGCATCGTTCAGGTGCAGGCCATCCCTGAAGAACTTCCTGTTCGCGGAACCAATCTCCGTCATCGGGCTGAGCCCCGAGTAGCTGTATGCGTCGAGGACGATAAGGGAGTAGTAAGAAGCGACCTCGCGAATGGCGTCGACATACTCGCGGAAAGTCTTTCCAGTGGTGGCATTCGTGCCTTCGACAAATGACTTGTCTGAGTTGATGATGAACTCCTTGGCATCAATCTCCGTGCCATGATGGATGGGAAGCATGATGACGACAGGAATGCCTCTTTTCATGAAGCGGTCATAAAGTCCCTTGAACAAGCGGTGAAGTCCGGCATAGAAAGTGTACTTGCCAGCCTTAGGCCCGTCAGTAAACGCCCCGAATTCTGCCGTGTCGGTATGTCCGAAGTCGTTTGTGCCGCCAAAGACTATCACCATTTTGTTGCTCACTGGTATCGTGGAATATCTCCGCTCGAAAGAACCCGTATCACTACTATTCCTGGCAGCCATGTGCGTGGCAGAGACGCCGAAGTTGTTCGCGATACATCCCGTGAGGCTGGCAAACGAGTTGACGTACTGGCCATATTCAGTGATGCTGTCGCCCAGGAAAGCAATCCTCTGGCCTTTCCAATGCGACTCCCTGGTCGGAACGACATAGATCGTGTCCTTCTGTGCCGCGAAATAAGTGGCATCTACTTCAGCGACATCCTTGACGACGACTGAATCAATCTCGGCAACCGGCACGGCATGTGGCACCTCGGCCTGCCTGTAGAGGATGGTTGCGTACTGTTGTGCCCGCGCTGCCAAGCAGAGCATGAGCATGAGGAATAGTGATTGAGCTCTCATGATGAATGAAGAATTGAATGAATGAAAGATGTGAAGTCTCCGGTTATTTCTTTGTTAATGTGGCATCGTCAATAAGGACATCCTGCGAGGCGGAATAATTACTGTTCTTAGGATTCATGACAAGCAGACACAGCCTTGTAGGCGCATTCAGGGTGAAGTCATAAGAAACGAGCGTCCATCCGTTGTTGTTGATGTCGGTATAATCGCTCCAGATATACGTTCCGACCTTATTATCTTCGCCCACAGGGACGTATCCAGCCCTCGACTGACAGGGGCTGGAAGTCGTGGCCTTGGCATAGAATGTGAAAGTATAAGAGCCGGCTTCGAGCGTCATTTCTTGCGTGGCAAGACGCTTGTTTGCAGTTCCAGGCGCAGCAATCATGCAGGAAGAGATGCCGCCACGAGCGTCCTGACTTCGGCTCAAAACAGCATTGCCTGCAGTGCTTGCCGACTTCCAGCCCAGAGGTTCAGTCTCGCTCAGCCACTCCTCGAAATTACCATTGACGAGCTCGGAAACAACATCGCCGCCAGGTTGAGGCGTAGGCTCATCGCCTCCTTGGCTGTCGCCACCATCCTCGAGAATAACCACCGTGGCATTCTTTATCTCAGGTACAACTTGACCAGAGTTGTCGATGAATTTCATCAGTTGCCCCGTAATCTTCACCTTCAGTCCAACGGTGAATTTTGTCATGCCTTCCGGCAGGTTTGCCCAATAAGCTTCGAAGACTCTGCCGCCGTCCTTCGTGTCGGCCATCCAGAAAGTCTGCTGGTCGCGACTAACATTGCCGACGACTTCCGTGATGTATCCTGTGATGCTATAGGTCTCGGAAGAAATCGCGCCGTCTGCCAAGGCATTGGTCAACTGGACTGCCTCAGCACAGGTAACGTCGGTTCCCTCCGGAGTAGGCGTGTTGCCACCTTCATCTTCAAGGATAACCACTGTGGCATTCTTTATTTCAGGTACCACTTGACCAGAGTTGTCGATGAATTTCATCAGTTGACCCGTAATCTTCACCTTCAGTCCAACGGTGAATCCTGTCATGCCTTCCGGCAGGTTTGCCCAATAAGCTTCGAAGACTCTGCCGCCGTCCTTCGTGTCGGCCATCCAGAAAGTCTGCTGGTCGCGACTGACACTGCCGATGACTTCCGTGATGTATCCTGTGATGCTATAGGTCTCGGAAGAAATCGCGCCGTTTGCCAAGGCATTGGTCAACTGGACAGCCTCAGCGCAGGTTACAGAAATCCCGTCCGTACTCGACTGACCTCCGTCGTCTTCTGCGCTGCTGCTACTCTTGTCAGGCAGATTAAATGGAGCGGGAACGTCAGCACAGCTGCTGAAGGCAAACATGGTCAGCAACATCAGTGCAAATGTTTTGAAAGTCTTTTTCATAATAATGTATGTCTTTTTTGTTAGTTTTTCATGTATGATTTTGTCCAAGCCAAATCGCTTTCTGTGCGCGAGAGTATCTGCCAGGTGCCTCGATAGTAAGTGGCTATGCCGTAAAGGTCAACAGGTTCATTGGGAATGACCACGCCGCAGAAATTAGCATAGGGGCTGGTTCTGAGCACACATCTGCTGCCGGCATTGCCGCCGGAGATTGTCCTGTTCACGGAATAGCTGACGAGACTGACCGAACCATCGTCTGGAGCGATGGTTGGTGTGCCATCCCTGCTGATGGTAACTCCACGGAGCTTCACCACCCTGCCCGCTTGTTGTGCCATCGTCTTGTTGGGATCGAAGTCGAGCGTGTCGACCTTCATCGAGCCGAAATCCGTGGCTTCTGGCATGGAATCCATGATGAGGCGGACATGACGTTCCCACTCTGAAAGCTCCATACGCCCGATGCCTCCGTTGTAGAGGCTGCCTATCTGTGCCTGATTGCCGTAGCCTCCGATGTAAAGTCCCTTAAGGTTGACGAGTAGCTTCTGTCCGACCGGCATGAATGCTCCCAGCTCTGTTGCATTGATGCCTATGATGATGCCACCTGTCTCGTCTTGAACAGATATCTGTTTATATATGTTGCTTCCAAGGTCGTTGCCGTTGACAACGCAACGTAACCACAGGTCTCCAGTGATTTCGGTGCTTTTATCACCGCTGATCACACTGCTGTAATTGCTCTGCAGCTCTGCAACTGTTACAGTGGTTCCTGCAACAAGGTCATTATTGCCATAGGGAATTCCTTCGGGAACATCCCAGTCTCCATCCATGCATGATGCCAGTGCGATACTTCCTGCCAGCAGAGATATGATGTATAATTGCTTTTTCATTCCTTTACAATATTATATAATAATGAATATCCTAAGTGCATTAGAATCGATAGTTCAGGTTGAGCATGAAGTTAAATCCCTGTGCATAAAACTTCTTGGCGTTCTTCTCGAAGTTGTAGGTACGAGGGGTTGTGCTGTTATTTGTGCCGTTATTATCCGTTTCCGTTACGGTGTAGTTGCTTCGACTTTGCTCATAGCCACCGGTCGTTATGTTGCGTCGATTGGTCAAGTTGCAGAGCTGCAGGTTAACGCTGAGGGGATGATGGAAGACATAGAACTGCCTGCCGATGCTTGCGTCCAGCATGAAGCCACCATTGCCCTTCGCCTGCGACGGGACATCATACTCCCCTCCATGATAGCGGTCGGCATTCTTCATGTTTTGTTCGTAGCGCATATTGGTGCTGTAAGAAAGGTAGATACGGTCGTAGTAGTTGCCCGTCAGGTTGAGGAACCAACGTTTGATGCGGTAATTCAAGCCAAGGCTTGCAGCTGCAAGAGGTGTTCCGCCGACACGCATCCCTTCGTTATGGCAGAGTTCTTTCTGTATTTCAGCCGAGGTGCTGTTCATCCAGTAGACTTCCGTATCGTCGAGATACTTGGCTTCACTGTAGGTGCCAAGGGCGACGAGATCGAGGCTGCTGGTAATCTTGAAACGCATTCCAAGCTCAACTCCAGCATATTCTTTCTTCACCCCGGTAAGGCTGTTGAAAGAAAAGCTGTTGCTGTCGTCATTATAGAACTGCTGCCATTCGTTGCCGTCATACATATAATAGTAGTATCCCATAAGGTTGAGGCGAAACCATTTGTTGTTGATGGCATAGCCAAGCTCAGCACTTGCCACTTTTTCGTTCCTGAGATTCTGCACGTAATCATTGTTCATCTCTGGACTCATGAATGCAACTGAAGCTCCCGGAGCCTTGAGTTCATAGCCCAGGCCTACGGAGATGGCATGTCCCTTTCCGAGGTTGAAGGTGGAACCTATCTTCATTCCGCCGTCGAGGAAATGTGCCTTCTCACTCTTGCCGTAACTATTGTCCTGAAATAGGCCATTCTTCATGAATCCTTCGCGCCACATTCTGCGACCTCCCATCTTGCCTGTCATGAAACTATGGACAATGCCTCTGTCGATGCTGAAGCCTGTCCAAAGTTTGATATCCTGACTCCACAGGTCGTAGTCGCTGGCATGACGGTCGCCTTCAATTATTTTCTGATAGCCATGATTCACGTCATACATGACCTCACGGGAAGTTTCTTGATAGTCGCCTATAAGGTAAGTGTTGGTGTTGTGAAAGTTTTCTCCTCCCAAAAGGTCTTCGATTGTTCGATAGTGCGAGCCGCGGTTGCTGAGCAACTGCACACCTGCACTGAACTTAGCACCAGGCTTTATGTTCCATTCGTACGAACTGGAGAGGTTGGTCATCAGGTGGTCACTGTGCCGAGCCTCAATCCAGTAAATAGCATCCGCGCCGATTCTGTTGAGCTGGCTGTTGGCGAAATAGAGCTCGTCGAAATTGATTTGGCGATAATGCTTGTCTTGCCAGTTGTCGTAACTTGCCCAAAATGCATCATTGTCATGGTTGTAGTCGCTACCTCTATCCCACACATCGTAGTTGTACGACGGGAAGAGTTTCCAGTAATCAGGCTGGGGATTGGTGCCGCTGCTTTGAAGTTTTGTGCTCTTGTACTTGGCATATTTGAAGAAAGCACTCGTGGTGAGTTTCATGTTTTCCTTTATATTATAGTCCCAAGTGAGGAGACAGCTCGGCTCGAAACTCGTGACGACTCGGCTGGCGCGCTTCTTGCCGTCCTGATAGCCCCAATAGGGATTGTACTGATAGTCGTTGGCAAGCCAGTTGGCCTCGTCTGTGCTGGCACCAGCCGTGGCACGTTCCGTCGGACTTCCCCACACGGCGAGATTCAGCGAATGCTTGTCGTTGATGACCTTCTGGGCTGAGAGAAAGACGGAAAGGCTGTTGTAGAAAGTGCCTTCAATGGCTGCCGTCTGCATGTTTGCCCAACGATAGCCGACAGTACCAAAGAAAGCCCATCCGTCCTTGCTGAGACCTGTACCATAGGAATACATGGCACGCAATGAATAATTGCGATTAGTTCCTGACAGCGTCACCTTATGTCCTGCAGGCATCTGGCTTGCACGGAGGTTATAATTGCTGCTGCCACCCAGTCCGTTGAACGAGAAGTTATTTCCCTCGAAGGTAGCCACATTGTCCCTGTTGCGTGTAGCATCGTTCATGCCGCCTATGCTGGAATATGAGAAGCGCCCTGTCTCCGGATTGTTGACCTGCACACCATTCATGTAAACATCGTTGTAGGCATTGTCCAACGCACGATACCTAAACATGACACCGCTCCAAGCCCAGCCGATTTGATTGGTATAGACATTAGTGACAGAATTGATATGTATGACATCGGTGGTAACATCATCATTCTCGCTGAGCTGCGACTCGGTGAAGATAAAGTTACTGTCGTCGTCCAGCAACTCCTGCCCCATCGTGCCGAGAGAATCCGCGTCGGCTGTCTCAAAAGTTTGAGCGTGGCTCAATGGCGTTGCCATGAATACGAACATCAATAGCAAATAGTTTTTTTTCATGTATGTTTTATGTTATAATTTTAAGTATGATGCTGCAAACTTATAAAAAATTATACTATCTTCGACACGTTGTTGCATATTTTTTTTGTTACTTGCATTTCCTTTCATAAAAAGCATTAACTTTGCGATGGGAAATAAAACGAATACTGAAATGAAACATACATTCTTTACACTTGTCTCGGCTCTGCTGTTGTGTGCAGCATATACAAATGCTCAGAATCGCAAGCTCATGGTTCATGCTGTGGCGTTTTATAATTTGGAAAACATCTTCGACATAAGTCACGATGTGGGCAAGAACGATTATGACTTCCTGCCCGACGGTTCCTATCACTGGGACGAGAACAAGTACACCAACAAGCTTAACAACATGGCCCGCGTCCTGTACGACCTGGGCACAGACAAAGTGCCCTACGGGGCAAGTATCATCGGTGTGAGCGAAGTGGAGAACGATAACGTCCTCAATGCTCTTATGGCACAGCCTGGCATGAAGGAGCGTGGATACAAGTACATACACCTTGAGGGCCCGGACAAGCGTGGCGTAGACTGTGCTCTCATTTATAATCCCAAAGCCTTCAAGGTTGACAAGTTCTTCCATAAACTATATATATATGAGAATGGAGACACGACTCGCGCCACGCGCCCCTTCCTCTGTGTTCAGGGCAAGCTGGCAGGCGACAATCTGACTGTCATCGTATGTCACTGGCCGAGCCGAGGTTCTGAAGGCGTCTTCCGCGAGGCGGCAGGCAGGCAGGTGCGCGCTCTTACTGACAGCATTCGCCTTGCCGACCCTTCGCAGCACATCATGGTCATGGGTGATATGAACGATGACCCGGACGACACTTCGATGGCCAAGTATCTCGGGGCTCGCCGCAAGATGAAGGATGTAGGCGAAGGCGACTTCTTCAACCCTTGGTGGGAGATTCTCCGCGGCAAGGGACAAGGCACGCTCTCCTATCAGGGCGGGTGGAACCTCTTCGACCAGATTGTCCTCTCGCGCAACATGCTCGACCTCAATGGCAAGAAGGAGTACAAGGAGCTCACACTTTACAGCTATCACATCTTCAAACGTGACTACCTCATGCAACAGGAGGGCAGATACAAGGGCACGCCAAAGCGTACGACCAGCGGAGGCGTATGGATTAATGGATACAGCGACCACCTGCCCACCGTGACATATTTAGTGAAAGCAATGTAAAGCAGACATTACAAAAGTGGTGTCAAGTGCAAAACTTTACCCCCTAAACTTTAAACTTTAAACATAATTTCGTATCTTTGCAGCCGCAAATCAAACATATTATAAATAGTTAAAGGTTAAACCGTAAATTATCATGACAAGTTACAAAGAACTCGGCCTGGTGAACACGAAAGAGATGTTCAAAAAGGCAGTGGCTGGCGGCTATGCTATCCCAGCCTTCAACTTCAACACACTCGAACAGATGCAGGCCATCGTGCAGGCTGCCGTAGAGACCAAGTCTCCCGTCATCATGCAGGTCAGCAAGGGCGCACGCAACTACGCTAACGGCACCATCCTGCGCTACATGGCACAGGGTGCAGTGGAATATGCCAAGGAGCTTGGCTGCGAGAATCCCCAGATTGTCCTCCACCTCGACCACGGCGACAGCTTCGAGCTCTGCAAGGACTGCATCGACAACGGCTTCTCCAGCGTGATGTTCGACGGCAGTGCTCTTCCCTACGAAGATAACATCCGCATCACAAAGCAGGTTGTTGAGTACGCTCATGCCCATGACGTTACCGTCGAGGCAGAACTTGGTGTGCTGGCAGGCGTTGAGGATGAAGTGCAGGCCGAAGAGAGCCACTACACGAAGCCCGAAGAGGTTATCGACTTCGCCACACGCAGCGGTTGCGACAGCCTGGCCATCTCCATCGGCACAAGCCACGGCGCATACAAGTTCACTCCCGAGCAGTGCACACGCGACCCGAAGACGGGCAAGCTCGTTCCTCCCCCATTGGCATTCGACATCCTGCACGAGATTGAGAAGAAGCTCCCCGGCTTCCCCATCGTCCTCCACGGCTCAAGCTCCGTTCCTCAGGACGAGGTTGACACCATCAACGCTCACGGCGGCAAGCTGCCCGATGCAGTAGGCATCCCCGAAGAGCAGCTCCGCGAGGCCAGCAAGAGCGCAGTCTGCAAGATCAACATCGACTCTGACAGCCGTCTGGCCATGACCGCTGCCATTCGCAAGCACTTCGACGAGAAGCCCGGCGACTTCGATCCCCGCCAGTATCTGAAGCCCGCTCGCGAGAACATGAAGAAGATGTACATCCACAAGATTGTGGAGGTTCTTGGCAGCGACAACAAGCTCTAAAGCTCGACGAAGTCAAGATTCTATCGTGCGGTAGCAACGATAAGCTCTAAGAACAGAGATTAAGGAAGAGGCACAAGCTTGTGCCTCTTTTTTTCCTGACTTCGTCACTCATTTTTGTCTTCAATCATAACTTACATATACAGAATTATTTGTAACTTTGCGCCGCCCAATATAGGGAGGCGCAAAAG
>CAJOLC010000038.1 GCA_905235305.1 uncultured Bacteroidaceae bacterium
TCCTCCTGTTTTCCGTTGAGCTGGCTGATGATGACATCATAGAGATAAGGTTCCTCTGTGTTCCATGCGTGAAGACCTTTCAGCAAACCTGTAGTCAGGTTTATGGTGGCATTTTTGCCCGTGAGGTTCAACTTCTGTTCTTGCTTGGCAATGGTTTCACCGTTGGCATCGAGGAGTTCAAGCCGATAGGTACGATAGCCTTTCTGGTCAGAACGGTTGTCTATGTCGAGTGCCACATTGAGACGACCGCTCTTGCCGTCTGCACTCTGGTTGAGCACTGTGATGGCATGGTCGCGAACAAACGTCAGAGGTTTAGCTACGAGATAGACGTCGCGATGTATGCCGCTCAGTCGCCACATGTCTTGTCCTTCGAGGTATGAGCCGTCGCACCAGCGATAGACACGAACAGAGAGCTGGTTCTTTCCTGGGCGCACTGCATTGGTGATGTCGTATTCTGCGTCATTATTTGCTCCCTGACCATATCCGACGAATTTGCCGTTGACCCATATGGCGGCACAGCTATAGACGCCATCAAAGTGGATGAACACCCGCTTGCCTGTCCAGTCGGAGGGCAGGTCGAATGTACGGCGGTAGAATCCTGTGGCATTGTTTCCCACGACTCCATGTTCTTCGTAGCCATCCATGGCACGTGGCGGCTCGTTCTTGAAGGGGTAGCCTGTGTTGTTATATGTCGGCTTGCTATATCCTGCCATTTCCCAATTCATGGGAACCCTGATGAGGTCCCAGCGCTCGTCGTTATAATCTTCGGCTTGGAACTCGCTTGCTCCGGGACCTTGATTGGAGCCTGGCACATAGCGGAATCTCCATTGTCCGTTCAGGCAGAGAGTCATAGCCCTTTCAGGAGTCACCCACGGCTGGTTGTGATGTTCGTCGGCCATCAGCTCTGCCTTGGAAGAGTAGGGGATGAGTGTGGAATGACCGGGTTCGCGATTAATGCCGAGCACATGTTGGTCTTGAATCCATCCAATATTGAATTCAACTTCTGCTTGGTCGGCAAAGCAGAAAGTAGGCACTATGATTGCGTAAAGCAGTGTTGTAAATCTCATTCCAAATACGCTTGTTTCTGTAAATACACTATTTTGCGACAACAAATTTACAATAAATAGAGGAATTATGCGTTATCATATAAACGGCAGAAATGTTCTTTTTCAACGAAAGATGGCATTTTACACACAAATAGTTATGAAAATATGGCAAAAACAATAGAAAACCTGACACGAAAGATTGTTGCAGCCCTCGTTCGTGATAACAATAACACATACGTCAGCGAGGACTTGTTTGTTGCAATGAATGTCCGACAGTTCTGGTTGAATGTTCTTCGTACGGGGCAGCCATATCGGATGGCGGGCAGTTGCGTGATGCGCGTCATCTCGGGAAGGGTCCACTGCATGGTTAGTATGGTGCCGTACGACTTTGAAGAAGGTACGGTGGTTGTCATACCAGCCAATACCATATTCGAGATAGAGGAAATCGACGACGACTTCAATGTCCAGGTCTTTTCTTTCCGGGAGTTGCCGGAAGAGACGGCATACAAGGAGTGTACCGTCCTTAGCCTGAATGAAGATGATTGGCAATTGACAGGCGAGTACTTTGAACTGCTGTGGCACACGGTAAGGCGTCAGCCCCTGTCGCTTCCTGCTCTTCGTGCCTTGCAGACGGCTCTCCTGCTGGAGCTTCACGTCATATATAATAAGGAAGCAGAAGAGCAGCGACTCCATCCCATAGGCCGAAGGGAAGATGTGCTCCGCCGTTTCATTGCCCTTGTCAACGAATATGCTGCCCGAGAACACGTCATAGCTTTCTATGCCGATCGCCTCTGCCTTACGCCCAACTATCTTGGTGCCGTCATCCGCGAGGCAAGTGGTCAGACTGCCATGCAGTGGATACACCGCTACATCATTCGTCAAGCCAAGTTGCAGCTGAAGTATAGCGACCAGCCAATATGGCAGATTGCGGAGAACCTGAACTTTGCCAATTCCTCTTTTTTCTGCAAATTCTTCAAGCGCGAAACTGGGTTGACGCCCGCCGCGTTCAGAAAAAGCCAGCCGGCATACACTGGAACACCCGTATGATGTTGCCTTGAGTTGACAAGGGTCACGCCTGATGTCGGCCGACATCCCGGCGCCCGCAGCAAGGCCCTTCCAGAGATGCTTCTAAAAACGACGCGTCCCTATCGGCAGAGCGACGCGTCCCTATCGGCAATGCGACGCGTCCCTATGCCCAGAACGACGCGTCCCTATTGGCAATGCTACTATAGGATTAAAAAAGCGTCACATGTGAAGCTTTAGCTCGATGCTAGTCAAGCCGGACAATTTGACTGCGGTTATTATAAATTTTCATGGGTCTCCGGCAAAAAAGTTTCATCCTCTTTTATACCCCGTGAGCTTATAGTTGCCAGGCCGACAACTATAAACCAAAGGGGCTTCACGCCGTTCTTTACCGGACACCTACAGTATTCAATTGCACACACATGTGTGTTCATACAACGCACTATGCCACGTCGGCTGACGCGGAAAGCGGGAGAAGAGTAGAAAAATAGGGTAAAAGAGTGAAAAAGAGTCTAATGACCTGTTCTGATTTACATGTCTTCTTGACCAAATTTCTCTAAATTCCGGAAAAAAAACAGCAAACATGTTTGTCGGAATGATTAATTCTATATATTTGTATGCGGTGAGTAGGGCAAGGATTGTTTGTCTGACAGAAGATGCCAAGTATCATGAACTTACGGCGTTTTACGCATCGCCATGGACTTAGACAGTGAAATATCGTTGAACTAACATTAAATAGTATTATGAAAAAGACGTTACTCTTAGTGATGCATCTGCTCATTGCATCAGCGATGACATCAGTCATTGCCCAGACTTTCAGTCCTGAAAAAGTCTACACCATCGTGTGCAAACCGGACTTCAATACATTCATGCAAGACAAAGGGACGGGCGCTCTGCTCCTCGGTTATGAAGTGTCTGGAAGTCTTTGGACCTTTGAACCGACGGAGAATGCCGATTGCTATTATGTAAAGAATGCCAAGACAGGCAACTACATCCAGGCTTGCCCAGACTCGGAAGTACCTGTCACGATGGGCACAACTCCAGTAGAGTATTATATCAAGGGCGATGCAACTGGCGCGCATGCAGGCGAGAACTTCTTCCGTATGACATCAACGGACCGCACACCCAACGATTTCAGTGAAGGCACCATTGGCTTGAACCGTACGGGCGATAACACAAGGGTGCAGGGCTTTGCTTCAGTCGAGACCAGTAACCCGTGGTCTGTCTGGAGAATCCTCGAAGTGCCAAGTGCCAAGCAGTCTTCTCTCACAAGCCCATATACGGGTACGGAAGTTCAGGAAGGTAACGTATATCTCTATAATGTTGAGAGCGGCATGTGGCTTCAGAACAACAATCGATACAATCCTGAATTGACTATGCAATGTTGGACTACTCGTGGCGAGTTGGGCGACCGCGGCCTTGACTTCCAGCTGATAGCTCTTGAGGATGGCGGTTATCAGATTGGTCCCCGTTATACAAAGAACAATTCGATGAACGGAGACGGCTTCTATTTCGACACCAACAAGCCCGTTACCTCTTGGCAGTTCACACCCATTGCCGTCGACGGTATCACCAATGCCTATACCATTGAATGCGAGTTTGCCACTTTGGGTGCCGACGTGAACAATTATCTCCGAGCTGTTGACCTGGGTGCCACGACTTGGCAGGTTGTCACGCTTGAAGAGCGTATGCAGTATGTTCAAGATAATGCCTCTGCCACAAACCCTGTTGACGTGACGTTCCTTATCAACAACCCCGACCTGTCGAACAACAACGAGCGCAGTAATTGGGTGGTTACTCATGACGGCGGCAACCAGCAGTGGAACGACTTCAATCGTTTCAACCGTCATTGCCAGGTACAAGGTTCCAACAGTGTTGACATTTCACAAACAGGGATTACAGTGCCGAATGGAACTTACCAGGTGCTTTTCACTGGATTTTATGCCCCAACAGGCTTGGGCGCGCTCAATGTTAACGACTTAAATACATACAAGTCCGATGGCGATGCCGCTGTCTTTGCTGTGGGATATGCCAACGACGAGACCGTCAAGCTTCCTTCTGTCTATTCTCTGGAAGCAACCGAGAATGTTGCCAGTGTTCACGAGAAAAAGGTAGGAGAGTTCTACTTCCCTGGCAATCCCGACCAGGCAAATGGCTCATTAGGTCATCGCCTTTACCAGACGGGACTGCTTACGGTAACTGTCACGGACGGTTTGCTGACATTGGGCGTCAAGACTATCGAAGGCTGTCCTGCAACGGCCTGGACAGGCCTGAGCGATGTGAAGCTGTACTATCTCGGCGAAAATGAAGCGACGCGAACCGTCGACGTTGCCATCACGGATGCAGGCTATGCAACCTTTATTGCGCCGATGGAAGCCGCCGTTCCCGAAGGCGTGAGTGCCTACACGGCAGAAGTCGGTGCGAATGGCGTTACGCTCGACCTGACGGCAGTCGATCCCATCCCAGCCAACACGCCTGTGATTCTGGAGGCAGCAGAAGGAACCTATACGTTTACAGGCGTCGAAGTGCCGGTCGCCGAGTCTCTCACCTTCGGCGCTCTCACCGGAACCTACAGCAGAATTGCAGCTCCCGACGGCAGCTTCGTGCTTCAGAAGCAAGGAGATAAGGTGGGCTTCTATCAGGTTGATGCCGACGTGGCTGTGCCCTTCATCAATGAAGGCCATGCATATCTCACGGCACCCTCGTCGGGTGTGAAGGCTTTCATCCTCGGAGATGACGCTACAGGCATAACCGACATTCGCGAGAACCTCGGCGAGACCATCTATAATCTCGCAGGTCAGCGCCTGAGCAAAATGCAGAGGGGCGTCAACATTATGGGTGGGAAGAAAGTACTCCGCTGATGTCTAAACCTCAGATGTATAATCCTAAATCGTTAAAGAAATGAAGAAGTCATATATAAACCCTGCAATCGAGATTCGTTTTTCCGAGGCAGAAGAGATGATAGCCCTTTCCCTTCAACAGGGAAAAGCAACCGACGACAACGCATTGGCGAAGTCAAGCGACTGGGATATTTGGGGCGCAGATGCCGACGAGGTAGAGTAGTGCTCTTCATCATGAGGAAAATCTCACCAGACAAGTCGGCAAACTTCTCGTGTGAAGTTGCCCAACTTCTTTGGAGAACTTTCCACCTTTCTTCATCAAAACGTTATTAAATTTTATTCAACATGAAGAAGAGACACCTGTTACTTTCGTCGGCATCACTGCTCCCAATTCTCTGCGCGGCACAGGACGAGAGGCCCAACATCATCATACTGAACATCGATGATATGGGCTACTCCGACCCCTCGTGCTTTGGCGGCGACTATGTCAACACGACAAACATAGACCAGTTAGCCAACGAAGGACTGTCGCTCACGCAATTCTATACCTCTTGTCCCATCAGTTCTCCGTCCAGAGTAGGTCTGACCACAGGCATGTATCCCACGAGATGGGGCATCAATACATTCCTGCAAGAGCGTGTGAACAATGCAAAAAACGAGCAGAATGACTTCCTGAGCGACCGAGCTCCTTCAATGGCGCGTGCCCTGAAGAACAGTGGATACGCCACAGGTCACTTCGGAAAATGGCACATGGGAGGCGGCAGAGACGTGAAGAACGCTCCTTCAATCAGTAACTATGGCTTCGATGAATACGTCTCTACTTGGGAGAGTCCTGATCCGGATCCAGTAATAACGTCCACTAACTGGATATGGGCTCCCTCAGATCAAGTGAAACGTTGGGACCGTACAGCATATTTCGTGGACAAGACCCTTGATTTCCTCTCGCGACACAAGGGGGAACCTTGCTTCGTCAGTCTATGGCCCGACGATGTCCACACACCATGGGTCTACGATGGCGACGAGGCGTCCCAGCGAGAATCTGCTCAATCCTTCTCCATCGTCCTTGCAGAACTCGACCGACAAATCGGGCGATTCATGCAGGGCTTAAAGGACTTAGGCATCGACCAGAACACTATCGTCATCTTCACCGGCGACAATGGTCCTGCCCCTTCTTTCGACGGCCATCGCACCAACAGCTTTCGCGGACAGAAAGGTACCCTGTATGAGGGCGGCATTCGTATGCCGTTCATCATTCGCTGGCCCGGACATATCCCCGAAGGTGTCAGGAATGATAACTCGGTGGTATGCATGGTCGACCTCTTCCCCTCGCTATGTCAGATAGCAGGAGCTGCAGTCCCGACGGATTACCCCCTTGATGGTCTCGACATGAGCGACGTCATAACCGGCCAGTCGGAACGCGAGCGTACCACTCCGCTCTTCTGGGAATTCGGTAAATGTAAGGTCGATAGAATCAGTCCGCATATCGCTGTCAGGGACGGCGAGTGGAAACTACTGGTCAATGCCGACGGGTCGAAGACCGAACTTTACAACATGACCACCGACTTCAACGAGCAGCACAACGTCGCATCCGTCTACCCAGCCGTTTCAGAACGACTGAAGAAAGCCGCCATCGACTGGTTTAACGAAGCCTATCGCGAGTATGCAGACAATATAATATATGTGGCACCCGATGGCGACGAGACTGCAGACGGCACTTCATGGGAAAGGGCAACAACCCTGAGTCATTCCGTCTCGCTTGCCGAGGGCACCTCAGGCACACAGGTCTGGCTTAAGCAGGGACAATACGATTTGACCTCATCCGTCATCTCGGACAACGTGGCATTCTACGGAGGTTTTAACGGGACGGAACGGAGATTGACTGAACGTGATTGGAAGAACAACCCGAGTATCGTCGACGGCGGAGGAAAGGTCAGTCCCTTCCGCAACAGTCTGACAACGTCCGTCAGCACTATACTGGATGGAATCATTGTGCAGAACGGCATCAACCAGACAGGTGCAAATGGCAATGGCAATGGCGGCGGTGCCATCCTGAACGACGGCGCCGTCGTCAGGAACTGCATTTTCCGTAACAACCGTACACTAAACAATAAGAACGGCGCAGCCATACATTGTCATACAGGACAGCTGAGAATCGAAAACAGTCTTTTCGTCGACAATGTGTCAACAGGCAATGGCGGTGCCATACAAGTGGGCGGAGGCGTGACGGCAACTGTCGTCAACTGCACTCTCGTCAACAATCAAGCCACCGGACCTGGCGGCGGATTCGGCCTCGGCACAAATGGCTCCAATCTGAATGTCTATAATTGCATAGCCTGGCGCAACACGGGTGGGGGCAAGTTTAGCAGTTACGGCCAAAACGCCGACATCAATGGCGGCGGCACGGTTATTTCAAGAAACTCAGCCATTGAAAGCGTCAGCACGAAATTCACCGATGGTGACGACAGCAACCACATGGTGCTCTCCGAGGAGAGTTCACCTTTGTTCCGCGACGAGAGCTATGAACTTACGGCAGAATCTCCTTGCGTGGATGCCGGCAATGCTAACCTGACTTCGCAGCTTGAGTTTGATTTAGGCATGAATCGTCGCTTGTCGGGAGCACAAATAGATATGGGCGCTTACGAGTTCGACAAAGGTGAACCTACGGCAGGAAATGCAGTCATCCATGTCTCTCCCAATGGTGATGAGACAAGCGACGGCACATCGTGGCAACAGGCCACTAACCTCGCACATGCCCTTGCCCTTGCTGAAACCTACGTCGGCAATGCCACGCTTTGGCTGAAAGAAGGAATCTATCAAGTGGCTTCACCCATACATCCCGACAAACTTGAGATATATGGAGGCTTCGAAGGCAACGAGTTGACCCCCGATGAACGCAACATCTCCATCCATCAGACCATTGTTGATGGCCGAGGACTGGTGTGTCCCTTTCGCAACAGTAACCTCGACGGCACGGTGACGACTGTTCTTGACGGGCTTGTTGTCCAGAATGGAATCAACCAGGCAGTTGCCAACGGCAACGGCAACGGCGGTGGAGCCATCCTGACCAACGGCGCAACTGTCAGGAACTGTGTCTTCAGAAACAACAGGACACAGAACGGAAAGAACGGCGCAGCCATTCATTGTCACCTCGGACAGGTCAGTATCGAGAACAGTTTATTCGTCAACAACACTTCATCCGGCAATGGGGGGGCTATTCAAGTAGGGGGTGGCACGACGGCAACTGTTATCAATTGCACACTCTGCAACAATGTTGCCACCGGTCCTGGCGGGGCTTTCGGCCTCGGTACAAATGGGTCGAACCTGTATGTGTACAATAGCATTGCGTGGCACAACAGCGGAAGTAACAGCTTCAGCAGTTACGGACAGAACGCTGACATCAATGGCGGCGGAACGGTTGTCTCCATCTCTTCCGCAATAGAAAGCCAGAGTTCGAAGTTTTCCGACGGTAACGATGAAGGACATATCTTCCTCTCCCAGGAAAAAACTCCAGAGTTTATAAAGGTCCCGTCTGTAGATGGCTGTACAAGTCTCAGTATGATTGAAGACGCTTCTTACGAATTGCAGCAGGAATCACCCTGTATCGATACCGGTAACGACAACTTTGCCGCCATCAGCCGCTTCGACCTTGAAGGCAAGAATCGAGTCTTCGGTACTCATATTGACATGGGAGCCTTCGAGTTTGAAGAAGATGCGACAGACATAAAGAAGATAGATGATAGACAGCAGACAACGGACAACAGGCAAGCTATCTTCAATCTTGCTGGACAGAGAGTATATGACAGCCAATCCTATAAAGGAATCATTGTTGACAACAACAGGAAGACATTAAAGAGATAAGCAGTTTGAGGTAAAAAGATTATGAAGAAGTATGCATTAACTTTGTTGCCGCTTGGGTTGACCTCGGCTATGGCCGGGCAGAAGCCTAACATCCTTGTCATCATTGCAGATGACATGGCACGATGCGAACTGGGTTGTTATGGCGGACAGAACCTTGCTACGCCCAACATCGATCGTGTTGCCAGCGAAGGTATGCTTATGACCAACAACTTTGCTTCGATGGCAATAAGCGTACCGATTCGTGCCTCAATGTATACAGGTCTTTATCCCGCCCATCATGGTTCCTTCTTGAACCACAAAGCAACTTATTCCAGAGTAAAGAGTATGACGCATTACCTTTCCGACCTCGGCTATCGCGTGGGTAGGGCAGGGAAAGACCATCCTGTTAATCAGCCGAAGGTTTATGGCTTTGAGAAGATTCCAGGCTTTGTGGTGGGCTGTGTGGATTCGCATCCCCCAAAATCTACGCCCGACGGCATTCTCGAGTTTATGAAGCGCGATAGCAGTCAGCCGTTCTGTCTTTTCGTTTGCAGCATTAATAGTCATGTGCCTTGGGATGCTGGCGACCCGTCGGAGTTCAATCCTTCCGACATCAAGATGCCACCTAATTGTGTCGATAATGCAAAGACGCGCGAAGATTTCTGCAATTATCTGGCCGAGATACGTCTTTTCGACGACGAGGTTGGTATGACGATGTCTGCACTTAAAGAAGCGGGAGCAGACGAGAACACGCTTGTAATTGTGCTTAGCGAGCAAGGTCCACAGATGCCTTTTGCCAAGTGGACGTGCTTTCGCTACGGGCAGTCGAGTGCCATGATTGTTCGATATCCAGGAAAAGTGGCAGCCGGAAGTGTCAGCGATGCTCTTGTTCAATACGAAGATATATTGCCAACCCTTATCGAGGCGGCTGGAGGAGAACCGGTGCAAGGCCTTGATGGCGTCAGCCAGCTTGATGTGTTTTTAGGGAAACAGACTGACAAGCGCGAATGGGTGTATGGTATGCATAACAATAATCCCGAGGGACCGTCGTATCCCATCCGCAGCATACAAGACAAACGATACAAGCTTATTGAGAACCTCTTGCCTGATAGGTCTTATTCCGAGTCGCACATGATGAGGGAGGCAGACAATATGTGGACGTCTTGGTTGCAGACGGCACAGACGAACGAATGGGCCAATTGGCTTGTCAATAAGTTTGTCAAGCGTCCGGCCATCGAGTTTTACGACCACGAGACAGACCCTTGGGAGCTCAACAACCTTGCAGATGTTCCTGAACACAAAGAACATATTGAGATGATGCATCGGGAATTGCATCGTTGGATGGAAGAGCAAGGCGATAGGGGAGTGCTGATGGACGTCAAGAATCCAGAAGACCCGACGCTGAAGACACCTCAACCAGTCAGCACCTACGAAGAGTTTAATGCTATTCGTGAGGATTTGACAAATAACTATTACCTTGCCTGCGACATTGTAATACCTGAAGGAGAAGAGTGGGTGCCTATCGGAGCGTCGGACAAAGACGATGGTAATCCGGAACGTTTCTCCGGCATCTTGGACGGCAGAGGGCATACCATAAAAGGTCTCACAATTAAGAATGCGACAGCTTTCAAAGGGTTATTCGGACGGATGTACCATGCGACGATAAAGAACTTGATTCTCGAAGATGTGGACATTACCGGCAAGGCCCCAACAGGAGGAATCGCCGGAGCTATGATAGGAGCTTGTAGAGTGGAACGTGTAGCTGTGACGGGAAAGATTACAAGCGACAGAGAAGTCGGTGGAATGGCAGGTCGAGTGGCACGAGACGGTGCGAATACTGAATACAATACTATCCACGACTGTTATATTGTGGCTGACGTTACAGCAACAAGACTAAGCACAGATATGAATGCTCCCTCTTGTGCTGGAGGCATTGTGGGTTTCATACATTCCAATAATGGCACGACTGTTGCAAAGCTGGACATTGGTAGAACCTATTTTGCTGGTAACGTCTCCACCTGTCAGAATAGCCACAAATCCGGTTGCGCTGCAGGCGTGATAGGTTTCACAGACAACAATCCTAACGTCCGTTTGCAGGATGTTCTGGTCCTGGCAAACAGCATTACTGGAACGACGCCAAACTATTATTATTCCCGTCGCCTGCCTGCCGCGCCCAATAACGTGATAGAGTATATGTCCGAGCTGTATGTCAGGAAAGGAATGCAACTGACTTATTATGACGATAAAGGTGTAGGCGGACAGATTCCAGAAGGCACCATTCGCGAGATGAACGATGGTGTGTTCCTCACAAAAAGTTTCTACACCAGAACGCTAAAATGGGACTTCGACAACATCTGGACTATCCGCGAAGGTGAATATCCCGTTTTCAAACTCGATACAGTTGACAGTTTGACTCCGATTAAAACGGACAGGAGTTCCTCCTGCCTAAAAATAGGGAGTATCTATGACTTGCAGGGCCGCTACCTGAACTCGTTCAGTTTGCCGGGTCTGTATGTTGCAAACGGAAAAAAGTTAGTCTAAAGTAATCAAATGAAATGTAATAAGTTACAAACATGTGTGGAATCTTGAAAAACGTGGCACGCAGAGTTGCTCAACGTGGCACGTTAAGTTTACCAACATGGCACGTTAAGTTTGCCAACATGGCACGTTAAGTTTTTCCACATGGCAGATCAAGTTTCAAAACTAGACATAAAGATCCACTAATAATAACATTATTCTTCAATATAGACTATGCGACACAAATATCAATGTGCACTGACAGCATTACTCCCGTTAGTCGCTAACGCAAAAGGACAGACTCAACGTCCTAACATCATGCTTATCGTAGTTGACGACATGGGATACTCCGACCTTGGCTGCTTTGGCGGTGAAGTTGAAAGCCCTAACCTCGATGCCCTTGCCGCTTCAGGTATGCGCTTCACACAGTTCTATAATTCCGGCCGCAGCTGTCCCTCTCGAGCTCAACTCCTGACAGGTAGGTATGCACAGACCGTAGGCATTACCGGCATGGGCCAAAGCCTGACGCGTGACTGTGTGACCATTCCAGAAGTGCTCCGCGAAGCCGGCTATCATACAGGAATGAGTGGCAAGTGGCACCTCTCGCTCACTAAAGGAATCGGCAACAGAGAAGACCAGATGAAGTGGCTTTCACACCAGAACACCTTCAACAACCGTCCTTTTGCTCCCATCGAGACCTATCCCTGTAACCGAGGCTTCGACCAACATTGGGGAACAATATGGGGCGTGACGGACCACTTCGACCCTTTCTCGATGGTACATAACGAGGAGCCTATCTTCACAGAAAGCATTCCGGAGGACTTCTACTATGCAGACTTTGTGGCAGACAAAGCGATAGACATGATGGATGAAATGACCTCCGACGGCAAGCCGTTCTTTATGTATGTGGCTTTTCAGGAGCCGCATTGGCCGCTTCATGCAAAGCCACAGGACATCGCGAAGTATAAAGGCAAGTTCGACGATGGATGGGATGAGCTTCGTGAGCGTCGCTACCAACGTATGCTCGAGCTTGGTCTCATCAAACCCGACGAGATGCCTGTCGCCACGAATGCTTCTGGACGCAAGTGGGAGGACGAGACCAACAAGGCTTTGCAAAGGGCAAACATGGAAGTTCATGCAGCTATGATCGACTGCGTAGACCAGAATGTCGGTCGCATCATCGCTGAGCTGAAGCGCAGAGGTATCTTCGACAATACCCTCATCATCTTTACTTCCGATAATGGAGCCTCGAGTGAGAACTACACAATTGGTGATTTCGACCGTCACGACCGTACTCGCGACGGGCAAATGGTAGTGCGAAACTCGCCGACGCCTGGTGGCCAGCTGACCTACAACTATCTACATAATGGATGGGCAGGTGCGGTCAACGCACCTTATCGTTATTGGAAGACGACACAGTTCCACGGCGGAACGGCAGCACCTACTATCGTCCATTGGCCTGCTGGCATGGCTGAAGAAAGGGAAGGAACCATTACGTCGCATCCCTGCACCTTCCTTGATGTGATGCCGACTTGTATGGAACTTGCCGGTGCGACTTATCCTTCTTTCTATAATGGTAACAGCATCAAGCCGCTTTGTAACGAGGCCAGAAGTTTTGTGCCGTTGCTTCAGAGTAAGGATAACTGGGATGATGAGCGTACTTTATATTGGGAACACGAAAATGGGAAAGCCATCCGCAAAGGAAACTGGAGGCTTACTGCACTCGCAAATGGCGGCTGGCAACTCTTCGACCTGGCTCACGACCTCTCAGAAACCAACAACGTTGCAGCCGAACACCCAGAGAAGGTGCGCGAGATGAAGAATCTCTGGAATTCTTGGGCCAAGAGTGTCGGGCTTAATGTCCCCGACGATATTCCGGAGACAAAGACAGAACTCATCTTCCACTACCCTTTTGATGACAATATGGAGGACGCTTCTCCTTCCAAATATATACTTACGCCCAGTTCTGATGTTATCACCTATGGTAATGGAAAGTATGGTAAGGCACTTCATCTGAATGGTAATGCCCAGTACCTCGACCTGAACACTACTGGCATTTTTGACACGGGAGTCACCCAGTCGACCTTTTGTGCGTGGGTATATGACGAGAATGCTGCGGCACCGAATGCGAGCAATCAGATAGAAAACGACATTTATATCCGCGATGAAATAATCCTTGCACAGAAAGACAATGCAGGCACGGGACGCATCTACCTGTATGCACGTGCCGAAGCACCCGTCGGAGGCAATACCACATCTTTCTTCTACAACAGTTTTTTGGGAGGTAGTCAGCATCGTGCGACCACAGGTTCTTTCAAGCCAGGCACTTGGCAACATGTCGCCATCGTGTGTGATCCCGTCAGCCAAAGCATTACATATTTCATAAATGGAGAGCGCGATTGTACCGTTTCGACAGGTGCTTTTGAGACTTGCACCGGCGGTTTCCGTATCGGTGGACACAAGACTGGCAAAAGTTATTTCAAGGGTTATATCGATGATGCTTGGTTCTTCAAGGGCCTCCTCACGCCTGAACAGATACGCCAGATTCGTGATAACTCTTTCGATCCGACACCATATTACCCGAGCAACGATGGCCCGACTGCGACAGACTGGCCATTGAAAGATCACGCTTATACCATTCGCAACTTCAGTAGCATACCTGCATATATGGTAGATAATGTAGATAGCGACAACCGCATAACATGTGAGGGCAATACAGGAAACTCTGCATATTGGATTTTCGAACCGACAGAAAATGCCCAGTGCTATTACGTGCGTAACCTCTTGACAGGTCGTTACATACAAGGTTATACCAAATCATCCAGTCAGTTAGTTACTATGGGTAATGAGAGCGTGGAGTACTATGTGGCTGCACAGACAAATGAAGGTGGCAGGTATGGATTTGCTTGTACCTCTGTTACACCATACGACTTCTCGTCCGGTACTATTGGACTTAATCTGCGAGCCGAGAGCAATCAAGCTAACTGCTATGTTCAGACGTATGCTGCTGCGGCTGGAACAAACCACCGTTCTTTTTGGACGCTTGCCGTTGTGCCCGATGACATCATAACAGGGATTACAGATCTTCAAACTCCTCAAAAGGTAAATGGCAAATTCTCAAATAATAAAATGTTCGACCTCCAAGGTCGTCCCCAAAACTCCATTGTACATCCTGGAATTTATATACAGAGTGGCAAGAAAGTTGCTCACAGGCATACTTCAATCAACAAATAACTAAAACAATTGATAATATTATGAAGAGGATTCTATCATTACTTCTGATGCCACTACTTGGCTTGGCATCCACATGGGCTCTTGACATTGACAAGAACCAGTATTACACTATCTCCTCGCGTAACAACCATGATGCTTACATGAAGGACACATGGAATGATGTGCTTCAGTGCAATGTCGGACTGGACATCAATTCCTATTGGCGATTCATTCCTACGGCTAACGAAGGTTGTTACTATATTCAAAACCTCAACACGCTGCGTTATATCCAGAAGGTGTCTGAACAGGAAACCGTACCTGTAAACATGGGTACTGAACCAGTGGAATTCTACATCCTTTCCGCTCCGACTGAAGGTACGGACTGCTTCGGCATGACAAGCTCGGATCACAGCAACTTGCTCTTCAATAGTGCCGCCTGTATTGCAATGAACTGGCAAGAGGATCAGAAGATTGTACAATCTTTCAAAGCTCAAATAGGCACCAATCATAAGAGTTTTTGGTTTTTACAGGAAAAGGAGCCGCCATCGTGTCTGATTGGTTCTCATAACTACGAACATGGAATCTGCACCATCTGTGGCTTGCCCGATCCAAACTTTGTCAGCCAGTCGGAAGACGGGTTCTATCTGATAGGCGATGCTTATCAGTTGGAGTGGTTCTCTGCAATGGTCAACCAAGGGAAAAACGACTTGTCGGCACGCCTGACCAGTGACATCGACATGCAAGGCATTGACCACACACCTATCGCAAAGAGTGTAGATCTGCGCTGGCGCGGCACATTTGACGGACAGGGACACAGGATCAAAAACCTCGTCATCAATCGTCCCACCGAAAGCATACAAGGCCTCTTCGGCTATTTGCGTGGCAACTCTGACAGCAACACACGCGTTTGTAACCTTATCATTGATAAGAGTTGCTCTTTCACTGCTTACCATCAAGTTGGAGCCATATCAGGTTGCAGCCAGGGAAATCAGGGTCTCATTACGTTGGAAAATATCGTCAACGAAGCCAACGTGACGGCAGAAGGAGGTACAGATGCTGGTGCGTTGATAGGTGGTCAGACAGGTAATTCACCGACATGGCGCATTCGCAACATTGTCAACACAGGAGCCATCACCAGCACTGCTGCCGATGGTTACGCAGGTGTGGTGGCAGGTTACTATGGAAGTAATGCGCAAAACCTTCAGGAGAATATTATCAATCTTGGCGTTGTCACGGGGTTCAACCTCAGTAATCAGATGGGACGACTCACCGGCACTTTCATCAACATGATAGACATCAGCGGAACGGAAGGTGCAGGTCAAGGTGTTGACCATGACTTCACAGCAGAAGATGTACAGAGTGGCCGCCTCTGTTATTACTTGAATGGCAACCAGTCCGTCATCTCCTTCTATCAGACAATTGGTCAGGATGCCTATCCTGTTCCTTTCTCCACAAGCAAGCAAGTGTATATGCAAGGCTCGATGCTTTGTGACGGAACGCCTACAGGTGATGAAGGAACTTACAGCAACTCGAACGATGGTGATTCCGCCTCACACATTCATCGATGGCGATTTCTATTGTACAGTCTGCGGCTCCTTCAATGACAGATTCGTCACTCCGATTGATGGTGTTTTGCATATGAGTACACCCATCCATTTGCAATGGTTGGCGGCTTATGTTGAGAACGGACACGAGAATCTGGAGGTCGTTATGGACAACGATATTGATATGTATGGCGTTGACTTTGCAGGTATTGGTTCTATATCTGCACCCTTCCTCGGTCATTTCGATGGCCAGTATCACACCATTATGAGTCTCGTTATGGAAGGTGTGGAGCACGACTGGTCTGGTTTCTTCAACTTTGTTCGCGGCGGTTCCACCATCGAAAACCTGCGTCTTGATGCAGACTGTTACTTGACAGGTGGCAAGGGAACAGCCCTCGTCGGTGCTTGCGGTTTGCAAGGTAATGTGTTGCTCCGTAATCTCGGCTATGAAGGTGACGTCTATGGTCACACCACTTGTGCTGGAGGTGTACTGGGAACTAATTATCAAAGCATTGCAAACTTGACTATTGAGAACTGCTACAGCACTGGCTCTATCAGAGGCGGTTCAGAGAGCGGAGCCTTGGTAGGCTGGCTTGGCAGCAACGGCACAGTCATCAGCAACTGCTGGACTTCTGCAATCTGCAGTGGCATTGAAAGCGAAGGAAAGTATGCTTTCCGTCACGAGAATGCAATTATCACCAATTGTTTCAGCATGTATGGCACACAAGTCCAGCGTATTGACGACGGAGAATTGGAAAGCGGTTCACTTTGCTATCGTCTCAATGGCGACCAAAGTGACATCCGTTGGTATCAGAACCTCGACAATGGTGAAGATGAAGATTATTTCCCAACCTTCATTCCTACTCATGGCAAGGTCGTCGTTCAGGCCGATATGAGATGTGATGGCAGCTTTGATGCCGAGTCAGCATCATACTCCAACAGTGGTGAAGTGGTCATACCTCCTCACACTTATGTTGATGGCTTCTGCCAAGTTTGTGCCCAAGAGGATGAGAGCTATCCCTTCATCCGCATCTTCACCAATGCAGATCACGACAAAGGAGGCGGATACTTTAACTTCGGAAGTAACGATGGTTCTGGTCTTGCCATCAATAACAGCGTTGCAGAGCATTGGAATCAGAAGTGGTTCGAGTCCTATCAAGAGTTGACAGGACTGGAGCCGGGTCTCTACAAGTTGCGTGTGCAGGGACTCTCGCGTGTCAAGGCATGGAAAGATGACGACTGTGTGGCTTACGAAGAAGCAGAACTCAATCCTGACTACGTGCAGCTCTATCACAACAGTCAATACTATGCTGAGGTCAAAGGTCGTCGCATCGGTAATCTCTTCGTCGATATTGCAACCGGCAGACAGGAGAAGCCTATCGGTACAGGAATACAAACCTATCATGGCGGCACAGGCTACTATGTGCCTAATTCGTTGGCTGCTTGCCACTCCTATTTCCTCAAAGGGCTTTATTGGAATGAACCGATTTATTTTGTTGTGGAGAGCGAAGAAGACACGATACGTGTGGGCTTGGAAAATCAGATATACCTGACCGGCAACTGGACTGTCTGGGATACATGGCGTTTGGAACGTGTAGACGACACGGCATCCGCCATAGAACTTATCGGCAGTCAGCAGGAGAAGAACTTACAAGAACTTTATAAGTTAGACGCACAAACGCAATTGGTGGATGCGTATGAAGAGGCTCGCGAAGCTCTCGAAAGTGTCAGCACATTGAACGATATGTTGGACATCGCCGACAAACTTTCGCGTCTGCCCGAACAGATACGTCTGAGTCATCTTGCTTATATCGACTATTCGAATGCGGTACAAGCTGTCATTGCCGACTTCGAAAGTCGCGATGGTTTAAATGGCCGGTATGCCGAATTGCTTGATACTTATCTTAACGCTGTCGAGGAAGAAGTGGAAGGTTTACCTAACGGCACATACAAGTACATTATTGAAACGAAACAGCTTTCTTGTGAAGAACTTGCAGCAGAGACTGCTTTCGTACAGGAACTTCTCAATCAAGCAATCAAGAACAGTATCAAAGAAGGCTCCGACCTCTCTAATCTTATCTATAACGCCGACTTCGCTGAGGATGGCAACTTTACAGGCTGGGTGGCAAAGACTACCAAGACTGGAAACGGATGGAACTTCACATGTCGTACGGGCTTCCTTGACATCTATCCCGTCACGGCCAGCAAGAACACATCGTTCCTCGTTTACCAAGACCTGGAAGAAGGTTTGCCTGATGGCATCTACGAGTTAATTGTGCCTGCATATCATCGCACAGCCGACATCGGTTTAGGTGACTTCACTGGTGAGGAACTCGTATCTGCCGACATCTTCATCAACGACTTCCATACTCCTGTTTGGAATCTCTATAAGTGTGCTGTCCCCTATAATGAGGCTGTCAATGGTGTCAACTGTCGTTTCGACCCGTCTGGCGATCCTGATGCTCCCCACAATGGTGAAGAAACACATTCATACGATATTGACACAGGCACTGGTTGGGTTCCCGAAGGACGTTATGCCATGAGCTTCGCTTTCTCTGCAGGTCGTTTCGTCAATCATGGGTATGCCATCGTCGAAGACGGTAAGTTACGTATCGGCATCCAGAATACCGGAACTCCTTGGTATGAAGGTGGCGTGACGGCGTGGGGCAAGTTCCGGCTTATCTATCGTGGACAAGATGAAGAAGCTCTGAGCTCGATGATGGATAATTTCAACGAGCATCTCGACAACTTGCGCAGAGCACGCGAAGAGCAGGACTTCTACATCAGTTCGGAACATCTGGAGCGCATTGCCGCTCTCATCAGTGAAGCAAATGGCAAAGATATCCATAACAAGCTGGAAATTGCCAAACAAATCAATGCTGAGTTCAATCTCATCAACGGCAGCTATGCAGCTTATCAGGACTTGAGATGGACTACTGCTACAATCAAGGTGATATCATCTATGATACGGATGTTGACCTGAGCAATGCTTTGTATGACAAGGGCGATGAGATACAAGATCACCTGCAAGACGGCGATCTTACGGACGAAGAAGTCGAGCAGTATGAGACCGACATCAGAGATGATGTCTCGTTAGGCGGCGGTTTCTATGTGGGAGGTGACTTGCTTGATGCCGAAGGGAACAATCTTCCTTACGATGTTGTTAGCAAAACCTATCCTCTTGAACGTCAGGCAGACGGCACTTACACAGGTGTCTTCAAGGCTCAGAACCGCGCTAACCTCGTCCATGCTGACGCTCGTGCGGGCATCTACTTCACACGTTTCGACCAGACATTCAAGTCAAATCAGCAGTATCGACGCTTCGTCACACCCGCATACAACACGCATCCTCTCGTTGCCGATGCTGTTCAGGACTATCAAATGATAGGTGGAGAGATGCGCGTTACGCTCAATCCTAAGGACAGTACAATCGTGTTCGACCCCATCGACTATGCATGGCACGACCGAGTTTTCGTGTGTGGTTCCATCATCAACACTGATGGCAACGAGCATCGTTGGAAGAATGACGAGATGGCTCCACTGGAGCATGTCGGCGACGGTTTGTATGTAGGGACCGTACGTTTCTTCGAGGACTATGTATATCCGGGCTATGCAACCTTCATTGTCATGGCAAGCCGTTCTACGCTTTCAGACGAGGAGAACAGCACCGTGACGCGTCCGGGCTGGCTCGAAGCAAGTTATGCAACGACAGAGACTGATGGCTATCTGACTCTGGGCGAGTATATGACCGACTTGGTTCGCGGCTGGGGCAATCAGCATCGTCTGCGCTTCGAATGGCCTTCCGGCAGTGGAGCGACCGACTATGTCGTGTCCTTCAATATGAACACACGTTCCATCTGCGTCAAGCCCAGTGGTGACAGCGACTACGATGCCGTGCAGCAGGTGCCCGAGGCACTTGTCCAAACGAATGGCGTCTACAATCTCGCCGGCCAGAAGATGTCGAAGAACAGACTGTCGAAAGGCATCTACATCGTGAACGGGAAGAAAGTCGTGTATTGACTCACAATCAGAAAGCGTCAATGTTCAACTGTAACAAATTGATTTGGATACCGAGTCTGGTCTGTTCTGCTGCTTATGCGGGACAGACCAAGACTCGTCCAAACATTCTGGTTTTCATCGCCGACGACTTAGGCACTAATGAGATCGGGTGTTATGGCGGCGAGAATCTCCAGACGCCTAATATCGACCGTCTGGCAAAGGAGGGCATTCAACTCACCAACAATTTCTGTTCGATGGCAGTGAGTGTTCCCATCAGGGCGTCTCTCTACACAGGTCTGTATCCGCAGCATCACGGCTCTTTCCGCAACCACAAACCCGTCACGCGTGGTCTGCGAAGCGTTGTGCATTACTTGTCCGACCTTGGATATCGAGTGGGCAGAACGGGGAAAGACCATCCCGTTAGGCAACTGAAGGTGTTTCCTTTCGAGAAGATACCGGGCTTTGCTGTCAACTGCACGGCATCCCACCCACCTGTTTCCACCCCGGATGGCATTAGGGAGTTCATGAGTCGTGATGGCTCCGAACCCTTCTGCTTATTTGTATGCAGCATCAATACCCACGCTCCTTGGGATTCGGGAGACGCATCGGAATTCGATCCGGCCAAAGTTCATCTGCCGCCTAACTGCGTAGACAATGCCGTGACACGACGGATGTTCTGCGACTACTTGGCAGAAATCCGTGTGCTCGACAACGAAGTAGGGATGACGTTACGCGTGTTGCAGGAGACAGGCCAGTTAGACAATACCCTGGTTATCTTCCTCGGCGAGCAAGGTCCCAAGATGCCTTTCGGCAAGTGGACATGTTATCGCTACGGTCAGCACAGCGCATTCCTGGCCCGCTATCCTGCCAAGATAAAAGCCGGCACTACGAGCGATGCCTTGGTTCAATACGAAGACATCCTGCCCACACTGATCGACTTTGCAGGCGGCGCACCTGTCGATACCCTCGATGGGCGCAGCATCCTGCCTGTCCTATACGGCAAGAAGAAGGCCGAAACGCGTAAATGGGCATACGGCATCCACAACAATGTGCCGGAAGGACCGCCTTATCCCATACGGAGCATTCAAGACAAGCGCTACCGACTCATAATGAACCTGACGCCCGATGTGCCGTACAGCGAGAAGCACATGATGGTAAACAACCCGGACGACATGTGGGGGTCGTGGCTCATTACGGCAAAGACGGACGAGCACGCATCATGGCTGATCGATAAGTTCGTCCACCGCCCGCCCCTGGAACTCTACGACCATGAGACAGACCCGTGGGAACTCAACAATCTTGCCGAGATGCCCGACCAGGCTTCTCGTGTGGCAGAGATGAAGCAGGCACTGCTCGAATGGATGGAACAAATGGGTGACAATGGAATTAAAGACGAGGAGTAACTGAGGTCCTCATGAGAACTTTACGAATAACTCATGTCAACCTTGTCCCCGACACATTAGATAAATGTAAAGAGATGATTATAAGATGAAGAGAAACTACTGCAAAATCCTGCCAGGTCTTGCGCTCCTGCCACTGACGTTACAGGCAGAAGAGAGTAAACCTAACGTCATCATCATGTACATTGATGATATGGGCATAGGCGATGTCAGCTGTTTCGGCGGCTCATATACGCCGACTCCCAACATCGACCGTCTCGCCAAGCAGGGACTTTCCTTTGCTGGCTACTACTCTGCTGCACCAGTCAGCTCACCCTCGCGCTGCGGTCTCATCACGGGGCAATTCCCGTTGGAACATGGGATTAATACTTTCATGGACACGCGTGCCGCCAATCGAAAAGTTGAACAGCTCAACTATCTGAACCCCTCTGCCCCCAGTATAGCCAGGGCATTTCAGCAGGCAGGTTATGCCACGGCTCACATCGGGAAGTGGCATCTTGGCGGTGGACGCGACGTGACAGACGCGCCAGGATTCGAAAACTATGGCTACGACGAGCATGTCTCCACCTATGAAAGTCCCGATCCCGACCCAACCATTACCTCCACTAAATGGATATGGGCGGCCTCGGACAGCGTAAAACGATGGGACCGTACGGCATACTTTGTCGACAGAAGTCTTGACTTCATCCATCGGCAGAAAGGTAAACCCTTCTTCCTTAACCTCTGGCCTGATGACATGCACACACCTTGGGTGCCGGAATTTCTTGCGGAAAAACGCGAGAGATGGGAAAAGGAAGACGCCTTCGAGCCTGTACTGAAGGAGATGGACGTGCAGTTGGGACGCTTCCTGGACGAGCTCGATAAGATGGGGCTCACTGATAACACGATTGTCATCTTCACAAGCGACAACGGGCCGGCACCAAGCTTCATGCAAAGAAGGACCTTAGGAATGCGTGGCGCAAAGAACAGTCTCTACGAAGGAGGTATCAACATGCCCTTCATCATCCGCTGGCCTGCCAGGATAAAGGCTGGCGGAAGTAACCGGACGACTGTCCTCAGTGCCATGGACCTCTATCCTTCGCTCTGCAAGATGGCCGGCATTCCCATGGAAAAAGGTTACAAGAGTAGGGGAGAGGACATGTCGCGCCAGCTCTTGGGCAAAAGCAGCAAGAGCCGCAGTTCTGACCTCATGTGGGACTTCGGCCGCAATAACAGCTTCAGGTTTCCTGGCAGAAAGGAGAACAAAAGTCCTCACTTAGCCATCCGTCACGGCAAATGGAAGCTGCTCTGCAACGACAACTGCACCGACATGGAACTTTACGACTTGGAATCGGATCGCAATGAAACCGTTAACCTTGCAGGGCAGAATCCGGTGCTTTCACGTAAGTTGGCAGAGAAAGTGTGTGCTTGGTACGAGCAAAACAGGCTAAAAGAATGGTGATGGAGAAAAGACGTCCGCTGGCTTTTCTGGCGAGCCTAACCGCCGGAGCATGTGTAAGTGGCTTCGCTGCCACTCGACCAAACGTCGTGATTATTGTTGCCGACGACCTGGGGTGGGGCGACGTGAGCTGTCACGGCAGTGTTATTCCTACCCCAAACATCGACCGTCTCTTCGCTGAAGGTATAGAGCTCGAACGCTTCTACACTGCACCGGTGAGCTCCCCGACAAGGTGCGGACTCATGACGGGACGTTATCCCAGCCGCTTCGGCATACGTGAAACGGTCATTCCACCTTGGCGAGACTATGGACTTCCTGTAGAGGAAGAGACCATGGCCGACGTGTTAGGACGCAACGGTTATGCAAACCGTGCTGCCATCGGCAAGTGGCACATGGGGCACAGCCGCCTGAGATACTATCCGCTGAATCGTGGCTTCACGCATTTCCACGGTGCACTGAACGGTGCCTTCGACTACTTTGACCATACGCGTGAACAGGAGCTTGACTGGCACGATGATTGGGAATCGTGCCATGAAGAGGGCTATTCCACCGACCTTATTGCTGCCGAGTCGGCTCGATGCATCAAGGAATATGCCAAGGGCGACCCGTATTTCGTCTATGCTTGTTTCAATGCACCCCATGCTCCATACCAGGCTCCCGAGGACGAGATACGTAAGTTCATCTCCAAAGATGAGTTTGAAGCCTTGTCTCCGAAAGACAGAAAAGGCTGGACTTATCGTGCGATGGTCTCCCGCATGGACGCAGGAGTCGGTACAATACTCCAGGCTATCCATGAGTCTGGTGAGTGGGACAACACCATCATCTTCTTTATGAGCGACAATGGCGGCGTGCCAGGCATGGAACCTTATTGCGTGAACCGACCCTTCCGCGGCGCAAAGTTCGACGAATGGGAAGGCGGACTGCGTACGATTGCCGGCATCTACTGGAAGAAGGGCTTCAAACAAGGTGGGCGGAAACTGCAGCAAGTGACGGGCTTCGTTGATGTGCTTCCCACCCTGGCAGACATCATCGGTGCCAAAGGTAAACCTAAGAACCCATACGACGGCATAAGTATCTACGGTGTGCTCAGCGGCAAGAAGAAGGAGACAGACCGCGATATGTATCTGGGATGCGGCGCAGGCGTCTGCCAGCAATACAAGCTCATCCTTGCCGGACAACATCTCGGCTTGCAGAAGGACTTCATTACCGACATCCTTCAGAACCCGTACGAGAAGCGGGAAGGCCGCGTCTACGAAGACCCCGAGAGGGTAGTGGAGCTCCGTAAGACTGTGGAGAAAGGCGATGCCATCGTGCCTTACCAGGAAGAGATTCCTTACGGAAAAGGCCAGAATGGATTCGTGGCTCCACGGGAATGGAAGATAACAGAATACTAAAATCCACAGTTATGAAAAGTCATCTCATTTCTGGCAGCCTCTCTGCCGTAGCGTTGCTGGCAGCCTTTCCTTGTCACGCGGCAAAGAAGTCGACAGCACGGCCGAACATTCTTCTCATCATGGCCGACGACATGGGTTATTCCGACATCGGATGCTATGGCGGAGAAATCCCCACGCCCAACATTGACCGACTGGCAAACCGTGGGCTTCGCTTCACACAGTTCTATAATTGCGGACGCTCCTGCCCTACAAGAGCCAGCCTCCTGACAGGACTCTATTCGCATCAAGCCGGCGTGGGTGCCATGTCAGAAGACCCCGAACTGAAGGAAGGCGAAGACCCCGAACATCAAGGGCAGCATGGTTATATGGGCTTCCTCAACCGTAATTGTGTGACGATGGCTGAGGTGCTTCGCGACGCTGGCTACCATACTTATATGACAGGCAAATGGCATGTCGGTATGCATGGAAAGGAGAAGTGGCCCTTGCAGCGCGGTTTCGAACACTTCTATGGCATCTTGGCTGGCGCCACAAGTTATCTTCAACCGCGTGGAGGACGCGGATTGACTCTCGACAACATGAACCTCCCTGCTCCGAGACCTCCTTATTATACCACCGATGCTTTCACGGACCATGCCATCGGTTTTCTCGACGAACAGACCGACGACAAGCCTTTCTTCCTCTATCTTGCCTACAATGCTCCCCATTGGCCATTGCAAGCCAAGGATGCCGACATCGAGAAAATGGCCGGACGCTATGCCAAGGGATGGCAGGAAACACGCGAGGCACGCCGACAGAGAATGGTGGAAATGGGGCTCGTCAACGACGAATGGGGATTGGCAGAATGGGACTCCAGAACCTGGGACCAGCTTTCCGAAGAGCAACAAGACAAGTCTGCCCTCCGTATGTCTGTCTATGCAGCACAAGTGTATTGCATGGACTATAACATCGGTCGAGTCATCGACTATCTTGAAAGCAAAGGAAAACTCGACAACACACTCATCATCTTCCTCTCAGACAACGGCGCATGTGCTGAACCGTACAGTGAGACAGGCTTCGGAACCATAGCAGACATCAACAATCAGCAGCATTGGGTGCAACCCTCGTATGGCAAGCCTTGGGCAATGGTGAGCAATACACCCTACAGGAAGTATAAGCGTCGTGCCTACGAAGGAGGCATAGCAGCCCCTCTCATTATGTCCTGGCCCGAGCAAACCCACGAGTTCGCTTCACAGTTCAGACACAACATCTGCCACGTCACCGACCTTATGGCAACCTTCATTGATGTGGCAAATGCCACCTATCCCAAGACATATCATGGAGGCAACGACATTATTCCGCTCGAAGGGACAAGCCTGATACCAGCCATCGGTAATCCAGAAAAGAAACTCCACGAATACATCTTTGGTGAACATGCTGACAATTGTTATGTCAGATGGAACGATTGGAAAGCCGTCCGCGACGAGGTGACAGACAAATGGGAACTGTACTTTATCCCCGACGACCGTACAGAACGCCATGACCTTGCTGCGGAAAAGCCAGAGCAATTGAAGCATCTGGTCGGTAAATGGGAAGAATGGGCTAACACCCATCATGTCTTCCCCAAGGGAACTGGCGGCCGTGACACTCGGTTAACGGACACCAATAATTAAAAATGAAAAGCCGAAAATGAAGCATGGGGCTACGCCCTGATGAGGGCTGACATCCTGACGCCCCCAAAGAGCCTTTCCAAAGATGTTTGTAAAACGACGTGTCCCTATGGGGAGAAGGACACGTCCCTATGGGCAGAGCGACACGTCCCTATGGGCTATGCGACTATAGGATTGAAAAAGCGTCACATGTGAAGCTTTAGCTCGATGCTAGTCAAGTTGGACAATCTTGCTGGAGTCAATACAACGAAACAATACGGCCTGTAAACGTAACCGCTCAACTCTGCCCAACGCCCTATTGGGGAGCCTCCGAAACTTCGGACGTGGACCAGACTACAAAATAAGAAAAGAGGTGATGAGTTTTCATTTACTCATCACCTCTTTTCCTTTTAATTCTGTTATTACCTCTCGGCTTTTATACTTTCATATAACTATTTGCCGAACTTCCTTACCTGTTGCAGCTTCTCTGTGCTGGCCTTCACCACATAGACACCTCTGTGCGGCAGGGTGAAGCGGTGGGAGGCTGTGCCGGGAGTGGCTCGATAGAGGAGGCTGCCGCCTGTGTCGTAGGCGCAAACCTCGGTGATGGCGTCACCCGTGGTGGAGAGGACGTTGATGACTCCACTCTCGTCGTAGATGAGCAGCGAGCTCTCGGCGATGGACTCGTCGATGCGTGTGCCGTTGACAATGTAGTAGCGGTTCTGTGTCTTCCCTGGTACGCTTATCTGCAAGCCCTCAGTGAGCGGTGTGAGCGTCTGCGTGGCGGCATCGTAGATGGACAGTGAGTCGCCCAGGCTTTCCACTCCTGTGAAGGTCAGCATAGCCTGCTCGTGGCTGTCCGACTCCAGTCCGATGGGGATGCTGTTGAAGTCGTGCAGGCGGTTCACCACTGTGGCGAGACGTCCGCAGAGGGTATAGACCTGAGGAGCCGTGGCAAGTTCATCGACGATGAAGAGTTCGGTGTCCTCCGAAGGCAGGAAGGTGTTGCTGCTCTTCTCGCTGAGTGTCAGCAGCGCACTGCTCTTCTGCGAACCGCTTTGGGCAGTGATGGTGAGGCCGGCTACGCGCTGCTGTGCGCCCTGTGCCATTGTGCCGTCGCTACCCCTGCGGCGCGGTGCGCGCAGGACATAGTTGGTTTTCTCTTCGTTCGGTACATATTTGAAGATAGTGATGTCCTGCGTGATGTCCTCCATGACGGGAATGGTTTGGTCTTCGTCCGCCCATACGGGTGTGTACACCCATGTGGGAACACCTACTACCAATTCAGCATCAAGGTCAACCTCTCCCTCGGTATTGTATGGATGTACCATAACATTGCCATCAATTATGACAAGCTCGTCATCCACATACGCTGCAACTCCGTTGTCGAACAGAGGCTTGTTATCGTCATCAACGGCTTGTACGTCGGTCGGCTCCATCTTCTGCTGCGTGCCAACCACGATTGTATAGGATGTACCATCATTGTCTATCTTACCGTGACGTGTGCGTGCCTGCATACTGCGGGTGAAGTTGACTTTGCCGTCGAACGTATCTTTGTTTGTGGCCTGGACGAAGAAGCCTTGTCCGGGTGCGACTACGGCGGAGTCTTTCCTGAACGCTTCTGAACCCACTTCGCCTGTCTGCGTAATCCAGTCATCGGTGAGTACATCCTTCACGGTCAGCATCTGTCCAGTGGAGTCAGTCATAATCCAGTATTTCTTTTCAAGTCCTGGGTTGTCTTCGAAGAACTTGTCCATGTCGAGACCCGTCTGGTAGGGATTGCTTGCCAGGTAGAAGCCAAGGTTGCTGATGCCAGCCGACAGCGTCTCGGTGATGATGATGGTGTCCATAGCAGCGTTCATGCTGGTCACGCCCTCTGCTGTTGTCGGAATGCGGCTGATCTGACGTTGTCCGTAGCTTTGGTTATTCTCCGTCAGCCACATGGTAGTGAAGCCTTCGCCCTTGGGCAGCATCAAGTCAGTCTTCAGTCGGCCACGGTTTTGTGCGCGTCCCAATACCTGTATGCCTGTTCCATCATTGTCGAGGATGTATGTGTCCGTTCCACCGTCATTAGTTCCTGTCTCAGTGAACTTGTAGTAGTCGTACATGGTGTCTTCCTTCGGCAGGCGCACAACGGTCTTGCCAGTGTTGGTCTTACCCTTCAGGTTGTTGAGCGCCTTCACGGTGAAGCCACCCGTGCTGTAATCGACGGTAACGTCGTTGTAGGTGTTGCCCCATGTGCCCTTGATGGCCACGTTGGCCTTGTTTCCGTCAGCCAGCCAGCGATAGCCTAAGCGATAGAGGTATTCGTCTGTCACAACTTGGTCGTTTTCATTGACGCCGCTCGGTGAACCGGTGATTCTTTCGTCTGGGTCTTTCTCGATGTCATACTCTGCCCCTACCTGATAGAGCACTGTCTTGGCCTTGTCCCATCCGCGCTGGAAGTAGGCGGGACTGTAGCGGTCGTAGCCGGTGCCGAAGGTGACAGGCTCATAGTAAGTGGTCTGTTGCTTGCCGTTGCCTGTGGGTGCGTACCAGTCGCCGGCAATGGTGCCTTGCAGCGACGAGCCCATCAGGTACCAGCGGTCCCAGTCGAGTTCGTGCTCCACCCATGCCGTGTTGTAGTTGAGCAGGTGGGAGTTGAGCAGTTCGGTGCCGGGCTGGAAGGCAATCTCATCGCAGGTGTTCGTCTGGTACATCTCGGCAAAGAGGTCGCCGTCGAGGGTGTAGTCTTCAAGTGCGAGCGTAGAGATGGTGTTTGCGCCGTAGATCTCGGGCCATCTTTCTTTAGAGCGCACCTGCATGTCGAACTTGATGATGTCGGATGCCGTGGCAGCCGTGGGCTCGTCGCCTGGCTTGTTGTCCCAGCCGGGCAGGTCGCGCAGGTTGGGGAAGGGCGCGTTAACCAAAGTAGTCTTATTTTCAGAGTCGAGAGCGTCGTAAAGCTTCGGTGCGTTGCCCCATTCGGTGTTCATCATGAGTACATGGGTGCAGTAGAGCGGAGCGAAGCCTTTGCGCAGAGCCTGGTCCATGCCGAATCGGTAGTTGTTGCGGTTCGTGACGTAGTCGCGCAGTTTGCCTGTGCCTGCATAGAGCTCGTTGTAGTCGGCGCGTCGCCAGTTCTCGTCGTTGCTCCAGTCGGTGTTGCCGGCTCCGCCTGTCCAGACTTCGTAGTCGGGCACGATCTTCAGGTTGATGAGCAGCGTACCGTCGCACTTATTCTTACCGTCGTTCTCCTGATAGGGCACTTTTAGGGTGTAGTTGTAGCCCTCGCGCACTTCAAACCTGCGCACGCCAAGTCTGTTGTCATCATAGAAATAGACGACGAGACGGTTTGTGCCATCTGATGCTCCATTCTTTGTGTCGGTGGCTTGGAGGTCCACTATCTTGCCCACGATGGGGGGTACGCCATTCTTGGTGATGTTCTTCTGAATCTCACGGTCCCAGTCGGGGTCGGTGGTCGATGACAGATAGACATTTTCGTCGTTCGACTTTGAGATGACCCCCGAGGCGTCTATGCTTTGTACAAGGGCATCACGGATGGGCAGGAAGAGCAGGTTGTCCTCTCGAGTGCCGTTGAGAGTAATATCCTTTGCTGGGTCGTGGCGCAATGTTTCAAACTGATCTTTGTTGGCCATGCGGACGCTCAATGCGGAGATATTCTTTCGGTAGTTGTAGGCACCCAGTCCGTTGGCTCCGGTGACGAAGCCGCTGTTCAGCGATGGTGATACGCCGTCGAGCAGAATCTTCAGACCCTGCGGGCAGTCGCAGACGTAGACACTCTTCTCGGAGTCGGCTGGTTCAAGATAGGACTGGAGTGTCTCGTCGAGGATGGGACATGCCACAAGATAGAAGGCATTGACGTTATTGTCTTCATCCACTACTTGTTGGCCAAAAGCTTCAGCATCGAGACTCCTTCGTCCCATAATGATTTGACCTTCATCCAGGAGTTGTTTCAGCAGTTCCTTCTCGTAGTCGGTTAAATTATGCGAACCGCTCGATGGAGGGCCAAGTACATCCAAGTCAGCACCACTTACAGGCGTGTAGTCAGGATAGTCCATGCGGTAGTGCGTCAATGCACTGGAGAGGTAAACATCTTCTTGTACATCATTGATAGTAATCTGGCGTTTATAGGCATGGAAGTTCGCCAAGGTTGGAATCGTGGAATGTTCTGCATCGAAGCTGCCGTCAGTATTGCGCACGATGTCGCCCAGCCACCAGTCGTAGTTCAGGCCTTCCAACTGTACAATCTGTCCGTCTATGTTGTAGCCGCTTAGGTTGGTGGTGATGCTGATGGTCTTGCCTTCGCACACCTGATACTCGTCGCCATCCACTGCTGTGCCGTCAATGCCCAGTATCTTGTAGGCAGGCTTCAGGGTGTAGATGTTCATACGCGTACAGGGCGAGCTGATGTCGAAGCGGTCGTACATATCACCGAGCGTGACAGCGTCGCCGACATTTGAGATGATGTAGTACTTGGTGCTTTCTTTCCAAGGCAGTCTGGAGGCGTTGCCGTTGATGACGACTTCCCTCTCCCCATTTATAGGATTTACATATCTATAGACAGCACTGGTTCCTTCAGCTGCATCGTTGAAGTTATACAGCGGCATGTTTTCAAAGTAGGTGTTCCAAACGTATGTCAGCAGGCCGTTTCCTTTGCCTGCATCCGGACTGCTTGAATTCCATGTGTCTCTATTGCCCAAAAGGGCAGCGTCGAATGCAGCTGTGTATGCTTCCGAATAGGCGCTTCTTGGATATAGTCCGTTCAGGAGGCCAGTCTCAAATTCGTCCAGCGAGAGGCCGTCCACTCCAGAGATTTGTTGCTTGTATTCCTGCAGGAACACATCTCTGTCCAGTATGGCCATGTTCAAGTATTCGTTTACGCCGGTTTCTTCTGTTTCCGCTTCCGTCAGGTTTGCCGGGCGGAGCAGTTTCGGGAAGCTGACATTCATCTTGAAGAGG